>JBNMJP010000084.1:0-7928 GCA_050873905.1 Jutongia sp.
AGACTGCTGTTTACCTCCAGCAAGGACTGGATACGATTGCCGCATGCCACACATTTTGTAGTCATGATGATAGTATTGGCAAGCTTGACTAACTCCACCAGGATCTGTGACATGTAATTGATCAGCGCCACGATCTGTCCCTGTGTCAGAGTTCCCATATTGATACGGACCGCTCCTGTCCAGATCAGTGCCACCAAAGCTCCGTTGATCATAATATAAGTGACCGGATTCATCAGTGCGGAAATACGTCCCACAAAAAGCTGCATTCTGGTGAGAAGATCATTTTCCTGACGAAAGCTTTCTCTCTCTGCCTGCTCCTTGTTAAATGCTCGGATCACACGTACACCGCTCAGATTCTGTCTTGTCACCCCCAGCAGACGATCCAGATGTCCCTGCACCTTCTGGTACATAGGCATGGTCATAAGCATAATGCCAAACACAACAATAGCGAGCAGCGGAATGACTATCGCAAAGATAAGTGCCGCCTTTACATCAATGGTAAATGCCATGATCGCCGCACCAAATACAATAAACGGAGATCGTAGGAAAAGACGAAGTGCCAGGTTGGTTCCTGACTGAACCTGATTGATGTCACTGGTCATTCTCGTGATCATCATGGAGGTTCCCGCCTCGTCCATCTCGGTAAAGGACAACGACTCAATATGCTCAAACACCGCATGACGAAGCTTTGTCGCAAAGCCTACCGCCGCCTTTGCCGCAAAATACTGTGCCGTGATGGAGCAGGTCAGACCAATCGCCGCCAGCACCAGCAAAAGCCCGCCCATCTTCCAGATGTATGGCACATTGTTTTGGGAAATACCTCTGTCGATGAGCCACGCCATAACCATAGGAACGGTGAGATCAAAGCATGCCTCCAGCAATTTAAACAAAGGTCCCAGGATACATTCCTTCTGATACTCCGTAATATACTTCAATAGTTTTTTCATCAGATGCCTCCTAAAAGTAATATGCCCAAAAGACACAACTTTTATTGTATCGTGTATCTTTGAAAAAAACAATACACTGCACAAAAAAAGGGAAAAACCAGCGTTTTGCCCTTGCTTGCTCTACGTTATGAGCATTTTCCTATACACCTTTATAGACTTATTTTTCTCTTTTAATCCAAATGGAACTGTGCCACGAACTCCTTAATAACATCCACAGACCGGTTACACTCCTGCAGCTTTTCATATCCTTCTTCAACAAGATTCTGGGTACTTCCGGATTTTTCTGCGATGCCGCTGATCCCATCGGAAGACTGTTCTACCATGGTATTGATATCTGCTACGGTACTGCCGATCTGACCGATATGTTTTTCCAGCTCTTCCACGGCGTTTTTGGTTTCCTGCATAATATCCCGGAAAGTGTCCGCATCCATGTGATACTGCTGCCCCATTTTGGCAAAGTTCTCATAATCCCCAAGAACAGTCTGCTCCAAAAAGTCCATGATCGTTGTGAGACATTCTGTCATATTGGTGACAGACCCATTTACCTCTCCGACAATTTCGTCAATATTGGAAACAGTTTCCAACGTCTGCGAAGCAAGATCTCCAATCTCGGAAGCAACCACTGCAAATCCCTTTCCGGCTTCCCCTGCTCTTGCTGCCTCAATATTAGCATTCAATGCCAGCAGATTTGTCTGGGACGAAATCTTTTTGATGTTATCGGTCAGGGAATTGATTCTTTCAACTGCTTTTGCCTCTTCCATCGCTGTCTCACTTTTCTGTTTCATGACATCATACATTTCATCTGTCTTATTGCGGGACTGGGTACTGATCCGTTCCATTTCTCCGGCTCTTTCCTGGATCTGGCTGGAATTTTCTGCTCCATCTGCCGCCAGC
Organism: Jutongia sp.; assembly: GCA_050873905.1. GTDB lineage: Bacteria > Bacillota > Clostridia > Lachnospirales > Lachnospiraceae > Jutongia. The sequence continues at coordinate 1,842 of JBNMJP010000084.1, forward strand.
CGGTGAATATTTCCGGAGCTTTGTTCCATGATCCTAACACTTTCCACAATACTTGCCGTGTTGGCTCTGGTCTCCTGCATTCCTGCTGCAAGCTCCTGGGTAACTGCTGAATTATCCTCTGCAATGGCACTATTTTGTTTCATAAGCTCATTGAGATCTCCGGTGCTCACTTCCAGAGTCTGCTGTGTCTGCTGTAATTCTTCCATCAGACCATGAAGCTTTTTTCTCATGTCATGAATTTTACCAGCCATCACACCAATCTCATCCTTGTGCTTCCGCAGCTTTTCTCCATTCTCAGTCGGACAGAAATCCAGCCGTGCCGTCTGATCGATCACGTCTGTGAGCTGCCGGATTGGTTTCGTAATGCCGATTCCCATGATAACACCGATCACCGCAGAAAGAATAAATGCCACAAGCATGGCTACAATGATGAGCTTCGCCAGACCATACGCTTCCCCGTAAATCTCTGATTTCGGAGCTGTCAGGATCAATTTCATGCCATTATCCAGATCACTGTATAATAATTGTTTGGAAACTCCCTTATAAGAATATTCCAGAGTTTTCCCCTTCTGATCACTCTCTGTCAGAAATTTGTCTGCCCCGGAAAGAGATTTATCAAGCTCTGTAAGCTTCGTCCCCTCCTCTACGTCCTGATGGAACATAACAGCTCCGGTATCATCTGTCAGAAAGGCATAACCTGACTGATATATTTTCGTATCACTCACCAGATCTGTAATCTGCGAAAAGTCAATATCCATACCTACAACTCCGATGGAGGTCCCATCCTTTGCCACCAACGGCACCACATAGGAAATCATGTAAATATTGACATTCTCATTCATATATGGAGACATCCAGATTGCTTTCCCTGCCTGTACCGGAAGATAATACCAGCCTACATGTTCCACATCTCCTTCATCATACATAGAAAAGTCTGTCGGTGTCAGACACTCCAGATCCTGATCCAGAGACGGGCGCTGTGCAAAAACTCCGGATGTGGGATTGGAATACTTCGGATTATAACGAAGATACGCCGTAACTGCTCCATTGGTGTGATTTGCAAAGTCTAACACCGACTTCTGCACACTCTTGGTATATGTATCCGCATACGCCTTATCCTTCACAAAAGCGTCGTAGTCAAAGCTGCTCATGGCAACCTCACTCAGCGTATCCACGGACTGCTGGATCTTCTGAATGACGGAATTAATTTCCTGTGCCTTTTTTTGCTCCGTCAACTACAGTTTTGTAACAGCGTCCTTTCCTGCTTCAGAAACCCTTTCAGATCATTAACACATCCCTCAATTCCTATGGATCGAAATGAAATACTTTTTCTAATCATTTTCCAAGACATATTCTTCAAAAAGAGGCAGGGTAAAATACACATATCCTCTCATTTCGCCGGAAAGAATTCCTTTTTTGATCAATCGCTTCCGATATGGATTGAACTGATTCGTTTCCATCCCCAGATGCTCCCGGATATCTTTTATTTTTCCGCTGTCTGTTTCGGCAATGCCTCTGGCAACAACACGATCCTTCTGGGAAAGCTCTGACCATATTTTGTCATATACAAACTCGCTTAAATACTGCTCATACTCCTCTAGCACCTCCCGGTAATTGCCACGATTATTCCATGTCAGATAACCAAGCACCTGAAATGCAAAAGGATACCCTTTTGTCAGCTCTGCCATCTGAGCCGCCTGTTCCCGTTCTATCTGAAAGATATTCATATATTTTTTAATGATTGCCTGCTGATTTAACGGCTTCATCTGGATCTTTGGGGCACGATACAAAAAGGTCAGATTTTTTTCATTCTGCAGCTCATCAATATTTTCATATAGGCCCGTTGCCAATAAAAATATCGGAAGATCCTGCCTTACGAAAATCTGAAAGGAACCGGCAAAAACATGCATAAATTCGTTATTGGTCACTTCATCAATGGTTACCAGCAATTTCTTTCCGTTCTTTTTCATCTTCTCTAAAATGGCAATGATCGCCGTCTCCGCATCTGTAATGGGGGCTGCACCTTCTATGGAAAAACCAAATCCCCAAAAGGAAAGATCAATTTTTGCGGATTTAATAATCCCTGCACAGACCGGATTGCTGTTTAACTTTGACAACATTCCCTGCAGCAGATCAACCGATGGATTCAGTTCGATTACGACCCATTCCTCTCTGGTCCGCAGCTTCCGGGATATTTCTGTCATCATTACTGTCTTGCCGGAGCCACGTACACCCGTTATTAAAAACATCTGCTGATTTACCGGTTCTGCCGTAAATGTATCAATAATTTCATTGGTCTGCACCGGACGTTCCACTGGTTCCAATGGGCTTTTCCCAAATGTCAGAGTAAATGGATTCTGCATATCGTTCGCCGTTCCTTTCCCATTATTTTACTGTCTTTTACTGTTTAAAATACTTTTTACTGTTCTTTACTCTCTTTTACTGTTTTTATATTATTTTACTGTTCTTTACTGTTTTTGTCAATAAAATGATTCCCATTTTAAGAATACTGGGAATACCCGAAACCGCCCCGTCTCCCATTTGACATCCCCTGACCGCCGTGTTATGCTTGCAACAAAAGCCAAATACTTCACTCCGGAAGGCGGTTTCACTTCGCCCCTTTGTAATAAACGATCAGAAATGGAGATCTCTATGGAAAATGAAAATAAACAGCAGACACCACACAAACGCCGTGTCCGCTATAAAGGAAAATATCCAAAACGCTTTGAAGAGAAATATAAAGAATTAAATCCGGAAAAATATCAGGATACCATCGAGCACGTGATCCGCAAGGGAAATACGCCTGCCGGCATGCACATTTCCATTATGGTGCCGGAAATCCTTGATTTTCTGCAGATACAGCCTGGTCAGATCGGCTTTGATGCGACACTGGGATATGGCGGTCATACCAGAGCCATGCTTACAAAGCTAAATGGTCAAGGACATATGTATGCAACAGACGTGGACCCGGAAGAGTCTGCCAAAACCAGAAAGCGGTTAGCAGATCTCGGCTTTGGCGAGGACATCCTGACCATCAGGCTGCAAAACTTCTGCACCATCGATGAAATTGCCCGTGAGGCCGGGGGCTTTGATTTCCTGCTGGCAGATCTCGGAGTATCCTCCATGCAGATCGACAATCCCAAGCGCGGCTTTTCTTTCAAGATTGATGGACCGTTAGATCTGAGACTAAATCAGAAAAAAGGCATCAGCGCAGCTCAGAGACTGGAAACTATCAGCCGGGATGAACTGGCAGGCATGTTTTATGAAAACTCCGATGAGCCATACAGCGATGAAATTGCCAGGGCAATTACAGACTATATCCGCCGTGGCAACCATGTGGACACCACCACGAAGCTTCGCCAGATCATCGAAGATACCTTATCCTTCCTTCCCGAAAAGGACCGAAAGGATACCGTCAAAAAGACCTGCCAGCGTGTTTTTCAGGCACTCCGGATCGATGTCAACAATGAATTCGAGGTGCTCTATGAATTTATGGAAAAGCTGCCGGACGCCTTAAAGCCCGGCGGCAGAGCTGCCATCCTGACCTTCCACTCCGGAGAGGACAAACTGGTAAAAAAGGCGCTCAAGGCCGGTTATAAGGCAGGTATCTACAGTGAATACTCCAAGGATGTGGTACGCCCTTCTGCACAGGAATGTGCACAGAACCCACGGGCACGCTCCACCAAAATGCGCTGGGCGGTTAAGGCCTGACATGCCTGTCCCACGGACAAAATTACCACTGATACACAAAACCATTTTTCTACTGCTGTAGTATGTCCTCATTCTTTATTACCTGAAAATCATTGTGCTAAACCCCATTATATGATAAGATATCACCGAAATCCAGTATTTACTCAATAAAGGAGATTATTATGGCTGACTTTGAACTGATCGCCCCATGTCATTTTGGAATGGAGGCGGTATTAAAACGCGAAATACAAAAACTTGGATACGATATTCTGAAAGTCGAGGACGGAAAGGTTACCTTCGCCGGAGACGAGGCTGCCATTGTCCGCGCCAATATTTTTCTGCGCACCACAGAACGTATCCTGATCAAGATCGGAAGCTTTAAGGCAACAACCTTTGACGAGCTTTTTGAAGGAACCAAAGCACTTCCCTGGGAGCAGTTTATTCCGGAAGATGGTAAATTCTGGGTAGCAAAGGCAACCTCTATCAAAAGTAAGCTTTTCAGCCCGTCAGATATCCAGTCTATTATGAAAAAGGCAATGGTAGACCGTCTGAAAAAGAAATATAACGTAAACTGGTTTCCGGAGGATGGTGCCAGCTTTCCTCTCCGGGTCACTATTATGAAGGATGTGGTGACGGTGGGATTGGACACCTCCGGAGACTCCCTGCACAAGCGGGGCTATCGTCAGGCCACAGTAAAAGCACCGATCACCGAAACCCTCGCTGCAGCCCTGATCATGCTGACTCCTTGGAAATGGGACCGTATTCTGGTAGATCCTTTCTGCGGAAGTGGTACTTTTCCGATCGAGGCTGCCATGATCGGAGCCAATATCGCTCCCGGTATGAATCGTTCCTTTTCTGCCGAGGACTGGATGCATCTGATTCCCAAAAAAGCATGGTATGACGCCGCAAACGAGGCAGAAGACCAGATCCGCCGGGATATTGAAATGGATATTCAGGGCTACGACATCGATCCCGGAGCCATCAGGGCTGCCATGGAAAATGCAAGGCTCGCCGAGGTCGATCATCTGATCCACTTCCAGCAAAGACCGGTATCCCAGCTCAGTCACCGCAAAAAATACGGTTTTGTCATTACAAATCCTCCTTACGGCAAACGTCTTGAGGAGGAAGAAGATATGCCGGCACTTTACCGGGAAATAGGCGAGGCATTCTCCCATCTGGACAGCTGGTCCTTCTACCTGATTACGGCATTTGACCAGGCAGAGCGTTATCTGGGACGCAAGGCAGACAAAAACCGCAAGATCTATAACGGTATGATGAAAACATATTTTTATCAGTATATGGGACCGAAGCCACCCCGCAGAAATAAAAACGAAACTACAAATAAATAAACCTGCATAAATTTAATTGAGCAGAAATGGAGATTACTATGGCATTTTTCCCCGAATATTCCACGCAAAAACGCAGTTCCAATATAAAATCCCCTGATTTTTTTATACTGATCAAGGGCTTACTTATGATTGCCGCCGGCACTGTCGGTATTTCCGTCATCACCTGTCCGGTACCTTCTGCCGTCCGAATGACCGTTCTGGCGGTGGGACTGATTCTTCTGCTGGTCGGAAGCAAAAAATCCATTGATTATGCCATCCAAAAGAAACGATTTGATGAATATATCCCTGTCTGGGAGGAAAAACGTGGTATGTATGATCAGTTTGCACTGGATCTGAATCATTGGTATGACGGTGGAGAGCTTCCTGAATACTGTGACGGAGATATGGCATATTTTCTGAAGCTGCAGCAAAAGCGACTGAACAGCAGACACCTTACAATGATCAATCACACGATCCCCGCAAAGGGCTGTGATATGGGTACGGTCACGACACCTCTTCGATCACTCTGGTACACTACAGATATGACATTTGAGCAGGTGACACATCACCTTTCTTTTCAACGAGAGGGAAATTTGTTGTATGAGCATACCGCAGAAGAGGTGATGTATACCAATATCATTCACACTCCAAACGAAAAAGAATACAACCATATGATGATAACCTGCCCGGACTGTGGTGCTGTTAATTCTGTTACGGAATTAACAAACGGATGCCGCTATTGTGGCACACAATTCCAAATTAAAGATTTGTTTCCGCGAGTTACAAACCAGTTCTTTGTAAGACAAAATTCCATTTCCAAAAATGGTACTCTGACACACTGGTGCTTCTTTTTCTGTATGGCCTTATTTTTTTGTCTAACGACTATTTTTGCTATGTTACATAATGACACTTATCTTCCACTGATGCTTTTATATATTTACTTTTCAACACTTCTGATGGGAGGTTTTTCGGGACTGATCGTGACAGATATTGCCCTTATCTGCACTTCTCTGAAACGGGATGGCAGAAAACGGATCCCTATGTTTCGTGCCATTTTCTCCAAGAAAAA
>JBNMJP010000085.1:0-7919 GCA_050873905.1 Jutongia sp.
TGGTAGAGCACTTGACTTTTAATCAAGTTGTCGGGGGTTCGAATCCCCCGTGTCTCATTAAGTTCGAGTTCATAGTTGTAAACTATGAGCTTTTTTTATTTATAGAAATTAAAGAAAAAATATTATAGGCATATTTTTGCAGGATGAATGTAGAAATATGTTATTTTTTATGAGTTTTAATATAGTCAAAAATATAAAGGATTTAATAATTTGAAATCTACTTAAAAAATTCAATAAAACAGTAATTCTAAAAAATTCAGGTTTTAATTAATTCTAGTTAAAAGATATAAAATTCGATAGCTTTTAATTCTGTAAAAATTGATATCAATCTAAGAAATGGTATATAGAATATTTGACAAATAGCTGATAGCATTATATCAGCGGAGAATGAAATGAGACCGCTGCAAATGGAGAGGATGGAGGAAACGTGTGATGAGCGTGGAACAGAAATCAAAACGGCTGGAGCGGGGCGCAGGAATTTTGCTGCCGATCAGCAGTCTGCCGTCGCCATATGGTATCGGATCATTGGGAAAAGAAGCGTATCATTTTGTAGATCAATTGGAAGAAGCGGGACAAAAATACTGGCAGGTGCTTCCGGTGGGACCAACGAGCTTTGGAGATAGTCCATATCAGTCATTTTCTACCTTTGCGGGGAATCCATATTTTATAGATCTGGATCTGCTGCAGGGCGAGGGATTATTGGAGAAAGAAGAAATCCGGAAAATAGACTGGGGCGAGCTGGTATATGATGTGGACTATCAGAAAATGTATGTAAACCGGTTTGGAATTCTGAAAAAGGCGTTTCTGAGATGGCAGGAAAAATCTTCGTCTGATTATCAGGATTTTGTTCAGAAAAATCAGGAATGGCTGGGAGATTATAGTCTCTTTATGTCCTGTAAGGATTATTTTGGAGGCGTTGAATGGCTGTCCTGGAATGAGGATATACGCTGTCGTAAAGAAGCAGCTTTGGAATATTATCATCAGTTGTTGAAAGAAAAAATGGAATTCTGGTGTTTCGTACAATATAAGTTTTTTGAGCAGTGGAATGCATTAAAGAAATATGCAAATCAAAAGGGAATACAGATTATTGGCGATATTCCGATTTATGTGGCGTTGGACAGTGCTGATGTGTGGGCAAATCCGGGACAGTATCAATTGGACGAGACACTTCATCCCATTGACGTAGCGGGATGTCCGCTGGATGCGTTTTCGGATTACGGACAGAAATGGGGAAATCCCATTTATGATTGGGATATCATGGAGAAGGATCATTTTACCTGGTGGAAAAAGCGTATTAAAGCGGCGGGAAGCATGTATGACGTCGTGCGAATTGATCATTTTATTGGGATTGTAAGATATTATGCTATCCCTGCAGAAGGAGTACCGGTAGATGGAGAATTTCGAAAAGGACCCGGAGAAAATCTGATCAAAGCAATTGATGAAGCGATTGGGGATGCAAAAGTGATCGCGGAAGATCTGGGTGTGGTTGTACCGGGCGTCAGACAGCTATTAAAGCAAAGTGGATATCCCGGAATGAAAATTTTGGAGTTTGCCTTTGACGGAAAAAGAGATAATGAATATCTGCCGCATAATTATGAGAGAAATTGTGTGGTGTACAGCGGAACCCATGATAATGAGACACTGCTTGGATATTTTGACTCTCTGCCGGAAGAGGGATATCAGTATCTGCTGGATTATACGGGACTTAGTAAGGAAGAGGAAATACCGAATAATAAAGTTTTTGATATAGCAGAAAATGAGAAATCTTTAGAAGAATCAAAAGTTACAAAAGTTGTAAAGAATTTAGAGACAGTAGAAAATAACAAATATCAGAAGAAACTAAAATGTACAGATTTTATTAAAAACGAGGAAAATGTAAATGACAGATCTTGCGGAGAATTCAAGGAAAAACTGGCAAATGAGGTGATCCGGCTGGCTTATCAGAGTGTGGCGGATACAGTGATTCTCCAAATGCAGGATATATTGAAAAAGGATAATGATGCAAGAATGAATCTGCCTTCGACGATTGGTCAAAACTGGCGTTGGAGATTGAAGAAGGGCGAGTTTGGCGAGAAAGAGATTAAGTTTCTGGGAAAGATGGCAGATATTTATAACCGTTAATATAACAAAATTAAAAAAATAAAATTGAAATCATCAGGAGGAGAAAAATGCTTGAGAAATTTGTAAAGGATCACTATCAGAAAAGTTTAAAGGATTGCAGTAACGAGGAAATTTATATTGCATTGCTGGAGCTGGTAAAAGAGCAGGCAAAGCAGAAGGAAAGCCCTGCAGGGAAAAAGAAGGTTTATTATATTTCCGCAGAGTTTCTGATTGGAAAATTATTGTCTAATAATCTGATCAATCTGGGTCTTTTTGATACGGTGAAAAAAGAACTGGAGGAGAACGGAAAGAGTATTTATGAGATCGAGGAGATTGAGCCGGAGCCATCGCTGGGAAATGGTGGACTGGGACGTCTGGCGGCATGTTTTCTGGACTCCATTGCAACGCTGGGGATTCCGGGAGACGGCATTGGTATTAATTATCACCTGGGACTTTTTAAGCAGGTATTTGAGCAGAATCTGCAGAAGGAATATCCAAATCCATGGATTGAGAAGAACAGCTGGCTGACAAAGAGGGACAAAAGCTATACTGTAGAGTTTCGTGATCACATTGTAAAGGCTTCTCTGTACGATATTGCGGTCACCGGTTATGAGAACCGGACAAATCAGCTTCATCTGTTTGATATTGACAGTGTGGAGGAGAAGATCACAAAGGATGGTATTTCCTTTGATAAGGAGGATATTGAACATAATCTGACCCTTTTCCTGTACCCGGATGACAGCGACGAGAAAGGACAGCTTCTGCGAATTTATCAGCAGTATTTTATGGTATCAGCGGGAGCACAGCTTATTCTGGAAGAATGTGAGGCAAGGGGATGTAATCTTCACGATCTGCCGGATTATGCGGCAATTCAGATCAATGATACCCATCCGACTATGGTGATTCCGGAGCTGATCCGTCTGCTTCTGATCCGCGGCATCTGTATTGAAGAGGCTATGGAGATTGTGGCTAAGACATGTGCTTATACAAATCACACGATTCTTGCGGAAGCGTTGGAAAAATGGCCAATTGCATATCTCCAGAAGGTTGTGCCACAGCTTCTTCCGATCATTCATATTCTGGATAATGAGGCAAAGAAAAAATATACGGATGAGGCCGTTGCAATTATTGACAAAGAAGACAGAGTACATATGGCGCACATTGATATGCACTATGGATATAGTATAAACGGTGTGGCATATCTTCATACGGAGATTTTGAAGAATAGCGAATTGAAGCCATTTTATGAGATTTATCCGGAGAAGTTTAATAACAAAACAAATGGTATTACCTTCCGCCGCTGGCTGCTACATTGCAATGAGGAGCTGACTTCCTGGATTGAGGGGCTGATAGGCAGCGGATTTAAGAAGGATGCTACAGAACTGGAAAAATTACTGCAGTATCAGGGAGATCAGAAAGTGCTGGAAAGTCTGTTACAGGTAAAGGCTGAGAAGAAAAAACAGTTGAAGGAATATCTCCTGCGGACACAGGGCGTTGAGATTGATGAAAATTCCATTTACGATATTCAGGTAAAGCGCCTTCATGAGTATAAGAGACAGCAGCTCAATGCACTCTATATTATTCATAAGTATCTGGAGATTAAGCGGGGAGTGATTCCGGAGAAGCCGGTTACAGTTATTTTTGGTGCGAAGGCAGCTCCGGCGTATGTGATCGCAAAGGATATCATTCATCTGATCCTTTGCTTGCAGGAGCTGATCAACAAGGATGAACAGGTGAATCCATATCTTCGTGTGGTAATGGTAGAGAATTATAATGTCAGCAAGGCGGCACAGCTTATTCCGGCGTGTGATATTTCCGAACAGATTTCTCTGGCTTCCAAGGAGGCGAGCGGTACCGGTAATATGAAGTTTATGCTCAACGGTGCACTGACGCTGGGAACCATGGATGGTGCAAATGTGGAGATTGCGGATCTGGTAGGAAAGGATAATATTTATATCTTTGGTGAGGACAGTGAGACAGTGATTGACCGGTATGCCGAGGGCAGCTATGTATCCAGAAATTATTATGAAAAGGATGCGGTTTTGAAGGAAGCTGTGGACTTTATTGTTGGAAAAGAAATGATAGCAGTAGGAAATAAAGAACACCTGACACGCCTGTACAATGAGCTGCTGAACAAGGACTGGTTTATGACATTCCCTGATTTTGAGGACTATATTGCAACAAGAGAAAAGGCATATCATGATTATAATGATCGTATGGCATGGGCAGAAAAGATGTTGGTAAATATTGCGAAAGCAGGATTTTTCTCATCTGACCGGACCATTGAGCAGTACGACCGGGAAATCTGGAAGACAGGAACGAGCAAATAAAGTAGATAACATATACAAAAGGTGATTTTATTAATGTAAGATCTAAATAATGAAAAAATAATCTGGGATAAAGATCATACAAAATAAAATGCTAAGACATATGTTAAAAGATGTTGTAAGATAAAGAAACAATTACACTCTCTTTCGGTAGCAATACCGGAAGGGAGTTATTTGGCATATTGAAAAGATGAGTTTTTGGAAGGATTTACAGGATTTTTGGAAGCATCATTTTGAGGGGGAAATTGTCTTGAAAATTTAGAGAAAAATTTGGGTTTCCCGGGCAGATGTGGTAAACTAAATTTAAGAAAGAATGCTAAAAATCGGCAATTATGGTTTTGGGTGGATTTACGGGATTAAAAGATATTAAATTATGTGATCAAAAATGATATCTTATAGAAATGAGGTCGGATATGATTCAGATATTAATCGTGGATGATGAAAAAATAGAGAGAAATGGTATTAAATTTTTGTTGAAGCAGCTTCATATGGAGGCGGAGATCCGGGAGGCAGTCAATGGTGTGAAGGCATTGGAGGCTCTGGAGGAGAAGCCGGTGGATATTTTGCTGACAGATATTAAAATGCCTTTTATGGATGGGTTGGAGCTGGCAGAAAATGTCATGAAAAAATATCCCCAGACAAAAATGGTGATTTTTAGCGGATACGGAGAGTTTGAATATGCCAGAAAGGCAATGAAATCAGGCGTGGACAGCTATATTTTAAAGCCTGTGGACCCGGAGGAATTCCGCAATACCATGGAGAAGGTATTGCAGGAAATTGAGGGGGAACGTCTGGAGGACGAGCGTAAGGAGAAGAACCGTAATTTTGTCCGGGAGCATGTATTGTTGTCACTGTTGAATGGTGCCGCACCGCAGGATCTGGCGGCAAGCTTAGGGGAGACAGACAGTCTGGAGTATGTACAGGACTTTCATAATATGATGCTGCTGGAATTTGACAGGGAATTTTTCGGAAGAACCGGACTGGATTTTTTGGAAAATCTCCGGGAGGAAATGAAGGAGCCGTTTTTGTATCTGAATATGAATCCACAGCAGGGAATTATCCTGTTGGAACGGGAGATTGATGTGGAGGCCAGGAAGGAGATGGCGCAAAAGCTTCTGGATGCCATTCAGGAGAAATATGCAGAGAAGTGTTATATTGCGGTCAGTCGTGAGTTTGAGCGGCCGGTAAATCTAGCTGAGGAGATGGAGCGTCTGGAGCTTTTGATGGAAAATAAATTTTATGTGCCGGAGGACCGTGTATTTAGTGAGGAGCAGCAGACAGAGGCAAATCTTTCCCAGATTGATGACGATACTCTGATGAAGCAGATCCGACAGGATATCAAAATGAAGGATATGGCAGGGCTGCGTCGTCATTTTGAGGGGCTGTGCGAGAAGTATCAGGGGAAAAAGAACTTTTCCCAGATGTATGTAAAGTTTATCTTTTCGAATTTATTGAAGGATGTATATGAAATACTGCCAAAGGAGAAGTCCGGTGGTCTGAATCAGGAGATTGACCGGTTATATCGGACCAATGATTTTCAGGAGGTAACGGAAATTATTAACGAAGGTATTAAACTTTTAGAGCAGAGCTTTGCAATCAATCCGCAGATGGAGCATCGGGAGATTGAGACAGTGAAGCAGTATATTTATGCACATTACGGTGAGGAGCTGAGTGTGGATATGCTGGCAGATCAGGTTTTTCTGGCTCCGAGCTATCTCAGTCATATTTTTAAGAAGGAGACGGGACAGAATCTCAGCAAATTTATTAAGGCACTCCGTATGGAAAAGGCGAAGGAAATGCTGGAGGAAACTCATAATAAAATTGTAAATATCAGCTATGCGGTGGGCTATCCGAATGTATCTTATTTCTGTCAGAGCTTTCGGGAGTATTACGGTGTGAGTCCGCAGAAGTATCGTAATCAGTAAGCAGGAGAACACTGTGAAAAGCTTATAAGATGAGAAAATAAGGGCAGATTTAAAAGGAAAAGTCCGGACGATTAGGAAATGCAGAAAATGCAGGAAATGGTGGAACAGTATAACGATGAAAAATAAGATTAAAAACTGGTTTGGAAATGCCAAAATACAAAAGAAAATAATGATCATATATATCTGCATTGGCACGGTACCTATCCTGCTTTTGGGACTCTTTGCGCTGTCACAGGAGAGGAAAACCCTGATGGAGAGAGAGCGGAGAAATATTGAGGATTCTCTGTCACAGGGGGCATCCCAGTTGAAGTCCCAAATATTGGTCTACAATAATCTGTCGGATTATATTGCATTTAATCAGCCAATCTCGGATGTACTGATCGGTGATTATGATGATATTTTTTCTATGTATGAGCAGTATACGGCGACGGTGGATCCGGTGCTTTCTTCTTTGAAATACTTCAATCCTAATATCAACCAGATCACCATATATCTGGACAAGGATATTGTGAAGCATGATACAACGGTGGATGCACTTCATACCATAGAGGGCGAAAAATGGTACAGAGAATATAAGGATTCCTTAAGCCAGAAGGTGAAATGGATCATTGACGGAAAGGAAAAAACGTCTTTTTCTGCCAGAACGATGCCGATCATGGAGCAGAATAAGCAAAAAGGAATTCTGTATCTGGATGTAAACTATGATACGTTCTTTTCCGGGTTTGATGATATTTCCAGAGATGGTTATGGACTCTATGTTATAGATAAAGCCGGTAATGTGCTGTTTGAGAAGGATACCTTTGACCAAAAAGCCGGCAATAAAGCTGCCACGAAGAAGGGCGGAAAAGATCAAAGTACCCAAAATGGGACAGAGAAAAAAAGCAGGTTATCCTTAAAACAATTAAAGAAAAAAATGGCAGATCAGGAAAAGGGAAAGGGGAGTAATTATCTGATCGTGTCTGCAGATGCAGGAGTGGATGACTGGCAGGTGATCGCATATCAGCCACAGAAAATGATGGCGCGAGAGGTGCAGACGCTGGTTGTGCTGATCCTTGGGATCATTGCTATCTGTATCGTGACATCGGTTGTCGCTTCAAAAGCATTTTCAAGGTTTGTGGTGCGGGATATTAAGCGGCTGCGGGATAATATGCAGGCGGTAGAGGAAGGCAATATGGAGCTTATGGTTACCAGTGATGCGAAGGACGAGGTGGGGAGTTTGATCCGGGGCTTCGGAAGTATGCTGGGGGAGATCAACCGATTGATCCATGAGGTATATGAAAGCAAGCTGACTCAGAGAAAGTCAGAAATGACGGCGCTCCAGGCACAGATCAATCCGCACTTTCTCTATAATTCACTTTCACTGATCAACTGGAAGGCTCTGGAGGCAGGGCAGCAGGACATTAGCAAGATCACGCTGGCATTATCTTCTTTTTACCGGACTTCTTTGAACCGGGGCAAAAATGTGCTGACCATTGAGAAGGAAATTGAAAATATGAAGTCTTATCTGGAGATTCAGTTATGTATGCATGATAATGACTTTGATGTGATCATGGATATTGATGAGGAA
>JBNMJP010000086.1:0-7840 GCA_050873905.1 Jutongia sp.
ATATAATGTTCTTTCTTTTCCCCCTGTCAGAGTGTACTTGATCCGGATGGCATTCTGATTTCCATTGCTGCTTTCCTTGATATTTCTTCCATATTTCAAAATATCCTGATTCAACTCATATGCCTGACGGATCGCCTGAGAACCCGTCAGATAAAATGTCGGCGTTTCATAACTGTTTTCCCCGTTATATTCCAGCGATACACCCATCTTCTGTACTTTATCAAAAGCAGGAAGTCCAGAACCAAACTGACCATTCCGGACACCGATCATGCCAAATATCATAAGCACTACAAAAAGTCCCATCCGCCAGTAAGATGTTTTTTTCCAGATAAAGAAGGATTTATCCAATATCATATTTGCTATGAAGTAGAACAGGATTGTCCCTACTATAACAAGCCCCAGGACAATATTAAATTTTCTGCCATACGCATTATCATTTATGATATTTCCAAAACCAATCGCATAAACTCCTGCCGCAAACAAAAGACTGGAACAAAATACAAACACTATACGGAATACCGGTCTGCCCCAGGAAAATGCAATGGTGTCCCCCGCAGACTCTAACTGACGGATCCGATATAGCCCAATGGCAATCGCCAGCATAAGAACGGCCGGGATCAGATAAAAAGCAGTCTTACCCGTTTCCTGCAGCAGTTGATCATAATGAAAGATCGCATGGTTACCATCAACCATCGTATATATGCCCCGGGCATCTCCCCGCAAGGTATGTGTCATAAAAAACGCCATCGGAGTCAATCCCCTGATCACAGGATTTTCCACAATATCGTACAAAGCGAATCCCTGATTGCCATACACAAAAATTTCTGCCAGCATAGAATACAGCATTGCCACTCCTGCCACAAGACAATTGAGCACACCATAAATCACAAAGTTCATGAATGCATTGCCTGTGACCATCACAACAGCACATGCCAGATTATAATAAAAGAATACCTGAAGGATCCACTCCAGCAGATAAATCCCTGCATATGGAAGGATAACCCCAACTCCATTGGTCACAATAAGCAGCATCAGGCAAACCTGAATGATCAATGCCGGAACGATCAACATTACCATCCCCGCCAAATAGTGGCTTGTAAAAATATGAACTCTTTTCATCGGAAACGAATGTATCGTATATGTCTCCCGCTCTCTGGTCAAATACAGGAATACACTGGCTGCAACCACAATACAAAGCACCATAATATAAGGAGACAAACAACTGTTTTGTATATATCCGGTCAGGTAATCGATCTTATACTCTGTCTTCGCCGAATGCGTCTGAAGGTTATTAATATATGACATCTGCGACAAAGCCGGAATGATCACCCCGAGCAATCCAATGACAAGCTGCAATGTCCACAATGGCCAAAATCTTGTAATATCCTTCCTGAATATCATCTTATTAAAGAATGATGTCTTTGACTTCATAATTCTCACCTCCCAGTTCATAAATAAAGATTTCTTCCAGTGTCAGTGGCAGCATATCCATCACAAGCGGATGGAAAGTCGCGAGATAATCCCCCAGTTCTCTCTGATCTCCCTTTACGATCAAGGTATGCACCCGGCCAAGCTGCGTATGGTTCATTACTTCAAAACGTCCTGTGATATCCGGCATCTCATCCCCCTCAAATGCCATCTGCAGCTTTGTCACGCTTCCCTGTAGTTCACTCAAAGAACGCTCCAGGATCACCTGTCCTTTATGCATGATCCCTACATGATCGCAGACATCCTCCAGTTCTCTCAGATTGTGGGAAGACACCAGCACGGTCATCTGCTCTTCACTCACTGCATTTAAAAGAATATTCCAGATCTGACGTCGCATCACCGGATCCAGCCCATCTACCGGCTCATCCAGTATTAAAAGTTGTGGCTTGCAACTGATTGCAAGTAAAAAGGCTGCCTGCTTCTGCATTCCTTTTGACATCCGGCGGATGTTTTTCTTCCTGTCCACCGCCGGAAAACATTCCAGCAGCTTATCAAAAAGCTCCGTATCAAAAGTTGGATAAATGCCTTCGTAGTACTTTTTCATCTCTTTTAAATTTGCCTGACGGAAATAAAAAATATCATCCGGTATAAACGTGAGTTTTGCCTTTGCTGCAGGGTTTTCAAACACCTTTTCCCCATCCACCAAAAGCTCTCCTCTGTCCTGACGGAATATTCCCGCCACATGACGAAGCAGCGTAGATTTTCCTGCTCCGTTCGGTCCAACCAGACCATAAACTGCCCCCTTAGGCACATGAAAGTTTGCATGGTCAAGGGCCTGAAAATCTCCGAACCTTTTACATATATCTTTTCCCTGAATCAAATTAATTCCCCTCCATTCTTTCATTCTGAAATATTCCTGATCCGCTCCATTAGCTCCTCCAAACTCATCCCCAGAAACTTCAGTTCCTTTACTGTTTTATCAAAGGACTCTAAAAGCTCCTTCTTTCTCCGTCCATCTGTCTCCGGCACACCGGCTACAAAGCTCCCCTTTCCCGGAATCGTATAAACATATCCTTCCTGCTCCAGTTCCCGGTAAGCGCGCTGTATTGTATTGGGATTGATGGTCAGCGATGTTGCAAGCTCCCTCACAGATGGCAGCTTTTCGTCCTTTTTCATTACTTCCTGAATGATCAAATGACGAAATCCATCCTTTACCTGCTCATAAATCGGTCTGGCATCCCGGTAATTGAGTTGTATCACGATCTCACCCCCTGTCCGCAATCGCGTTTGTACTGTATTAACTCATTTAATACAGTTAGTATAGTAGCATATATTTTTCGAAAAAGCAAGCACTTATTTCACTTGTAAAATTCTTAACATTTTTGTAATTTTTTCTTGTAATTTTCTGTAAATTGCGATATAATTATGAACCGTAGTTAACAATTAGCGTAATTTTTCTGTAACATTTGGGGTTTAACAATGAAACATAACATATTAAAAACTTGTACAGCATTTGCATTATCACTTGGAATCATCGCATCTCAGTTTTGTTCTACATCTGTAGATGCATCAAATGCAACTTTTAAACAGCAGATTTCTATCGATCGCTATCAGCGCTCTATCGCAAAGGGATTTTTGGGAAAATCCTATGGATTAGGAAAGAACCAGTACGTTTGTAATACATATGTAGAAAAAGCGTTGGAATCTTTGGAAACGGTATCCTCAAAGGAAAATTCCCTTGCCGGTATCAAAAATATCAGTAAAAATATCCGTGTTCACAAAGGGAAGAAAAACATCCCAACCTCCTATGACTGGTCCGCTTACCGTGTAAAGATCTCTTACACATCCGGCACTCTCAACGAGGAAACAAACACATATGAATGGGATAATACCAAAACAACCACAAAGATCAAACGCCATAATAAAGGGACAAGCCTGAAAAAACTTTCTCTTGGAGATGTCCTGACATATGGACGAAGTGGTGGTCATGTAGCTCTTTATTTTGGAGAATTTAAGAATATGTCAGAGGTTGCTTCCCGTTTGGTTGAGCTTGGCGTATATAAAAAAGGTGAATTAAAAAAACGCAGCGACCGTTATGTCAACAAAAAGGGAAAACCAATTATCCGAAAATATAACGGATGCGGCACAAAATGGCGTATCCATGCCACATCCAAGGGATTATTGATCGACAATGCCATTGTCAGCAAACGCTCTAACGGAACATCCTCCTTTGGAAAATGGAAAAAAACCATTGCTTCCGGTTTTACCGTTTATGCAGACGGTTTTACAGAAAGTGAACAATAATAAAAACATTCACTGGGAATTTACAAAGCCCGCAGAAATGATTCTGCCGGCTTTTTTATTACATCTTTTATTTTACTTCATACAAATACATGTTCCCAAACCACAACACGTCTCTCTTAATATCTAATCTAACAAAAACAGGCTCTGCGCCCGATCACGATAGCCTTGGAATCTGCCCCATGACCGATCTGCTGTGTTTTCGCAATGGGAAGGCCGTCGCTCACAAAATGCTGCAACAGTACCGGCGCAGCATCTATGCCATTCTCCTGTTCTAACTGTGTAAACGTTCCCAACAGGACACCTGCGCACTGATCAAACACCCCCATCTGCTGCAACTGACTGAAATATGCTGTGATCCGTGACCTCCCTCCGCTTAAGCTTTCCAATAATAGGATCCTATCGTGGCAATCCGGAAAATACTCCGTCCCTGCCAGCTTTAACAGACAGCGTATATTCCCTCCGATTACAGTTCCATTCATCTCCGTCCCCTGAATAAAACGGTAGGTGAATCGAAACAGATCGTCCCCTTCCTGTGCCAGCATCCGGTAAAATGCCGCTTGCTGTTTCTGTCCGCAGGCTCCCGTGAGATTCCGTATCTGATATAACACTCCGGGATTCCCTGTTTTACTGTAAATCCCGTTGAGTATTGATGTCAGATCACTATATCCCCAGAAAATTTTGCCTGAGTCTGCGATCCTCTGATAATCCAGATACGGCAACAGTTCATTAGCAAGATCTCCTCCTGAGATATCAAAAATATCATGGATTTCATCATTCTCATATAACGCCATTAAAGCCTGTGCTTTCTGTTTTGCCGTTCCGGCTCCCTGATAAAGATACGGACTCATGATAACCGATACATTCATCCGGTGTAATATGTCCCTCAGTTCCTGTACTACTTCATTCCGGTTCTCTGTTAATCCGTCAGAACAACACACGATTCCCGCCTGCTGTCTCATCCCTTGCATCCCTTTTCTTTCTTCCATAAATATAATCAATCCTATTCTCCACTATTTCACATGTTTCTTATATAAATCCATGCTATTCCATATTCTTGCCGTGACATTTTTTCCTTCTGGCTTCTCCGGGAGTCATGCCAAACTCTCTCTTAAAAGAACGGATAAAGGAGGATTCATGCTCAAATCCACTGTCATACGCAATATCGCTGATTCTTTTTTCTGTATTGTACAACAACTCCATTGCCCTTTTCAACTTCTGTCCCCTGACATACTCCGCCAGAGGAATTCCAAAATTATCCTTAAATACAGATTGCAGGTATGTTGGCGAAAGATAAACATGCTTTGCTATTTCTTCTACTGTCAATTTCTCTGTCAGATTATCTTCTATATATGTAAATACGCTGTTAAAAACATCGTCTTCCTTGCTCATGTACTGCCTCACCTCCATGTTGCTTGATCATTACAATCTATTACAATTTTATACTGCCACTACCATGCTCTCACACTGCTTCCACATCCACCTCATCCTGATAGTAATATGCCTGCTTCTCAAACATTGCCGCATATTTGCCTCCAAGCTTCATCAACTCCCGGTGATTTCCTTCCTCTATGATCTGACCATTTTCAAACATATAGATCCGATCAGCATCCCTCGTAGTAGATAAACGATGAGAAATAAAGATCACCGTAGCATCACCGGCATTTTTCATCATATTGGTGTTTAATTTATACTCCGCCAAAGGATCCAGCGCACTGGATGGTTCATCCAGAATTGCCAGGGACAGCCTGCTCGTTCGTGCAAACATTCTGGCAATCGCAACCTTCTGGGCTTCCCCTCCGGAAAGCATCGTTCCATCCTCCCGAAACTCTCTCGTCATGTTGGAATCCAGACCATCCGGCAGCTTCTCCAGTTTCTTTTCAAAATCTGCCAGCCGGAGTGCCTCCATTACCCGTTCTCTGTCCCCTTCCTTTTCCTCATCCATCAACACATTTTCTACAAGTGTAGCACCATAGATCTGGTAATCCTGAAAGACCGCACCTATGCGATCCCGATATTCTTTTGTTCCATATTCCCTGATATCGTGACCGCCATAGCAGATGCTTCCCTCCGACACATCATAAAGATGCATCAGAAGCTTTACAAAGGTAGTTTTACCTGCGCCATTTTCTCCTACAAATGCCACCTTTTCTCCCGGCTGGATCGTCATGGAAATGTGATGAAGCGTATCACGATCTGCCCCATCATACCGGAATGACATGTCTTTAATCTCCAAAACCTGTCTCTCCTTTGGCATCTCCCGTATTCCCTGTCTGTTTT
Source organism: Jutongia sp. (assembly GCA_050873905.1). GTDB lineage: Bacteria > Bacillota > Clostridia > Lachnospirales > Lachnospiraceae > Jutongia. The sequence continues at coordinate 6,010 of JBNMJP010000086.1, forward strand.
CAATCTGTATTTCATAATCCACAAAACGACGAAAGCGTTCTGCAAACTGTCCTACCTTCTGAAAGCGTACAAAGGCATAATTTAAACCATCCAGATTATTTCGAATCCCCTCTTCTGCATTATTCATGGCTGCCACATCCCCCAGACGGATGCTTTTCCTGACCAACGCAAGATATCCCAGATACACAGGGATTGCAAAATCTGACATTACCGTAAAGGTACCGATCCAGTTGATCAGAGAAAGAATGGCGATCCGGATGCCGATTGCATGCGCCTGATCCATAACCTCCTCTACCGCCTCATTAAATTGAAGCTGCAGCGGTACACGGATCTCTGAAAGCTTGATTTCCTTCGCATATTCCGGCTGGTAAAATACCCGCTTGGAATAATCTGCTTTGCGCATGATCCGCTTATATTCCATCTCGTAGTTGTACTCATATTCTGTAATCTTGAAACGTGTTACAATATTGATCACAAATCCGGCAATCGGAAAAACGGCAATCACAGGATTTACAGAAAGCACCAATGCTCCCAGTGTAAAAATCCCTGCAACGTGTCCTATAATGTATCCGGTAGCCATCACTCCTGTCATCAGCATCTCCTCCGACTGAGAGGCGGCGATCACAAAATCATCAAAATAATCCTTATTGTCATAACAGATCAGGTCAATGTCCGCCGCCTTTCGGATAAAACGTCTCTGCACTGTGCCTGCCACTTTCAAAAAACGCACCTCAACCCAGTTTTCCAGTGCAATCTCTGTGGCATCACTAATGGTTAAGATCGCAATCCCCGCAAACACAAATAATACTGCCTGTACCAGATCCACCCGACGATCCTGCATCATCTGAATAAAATACTTTAAAAAGAGGGTGCTGTATACCGCATATGTCACAGAGCAAACCAGATAACCCACAAATATCGTGACCACTGCCCTCCTGTCCACTTCCATGGCAAATTTCATAATATATCCCACATTGGAAACCAGTCTGCGGATAGATATTTTATCTCTCCCCTTATTCATAGACACACGCCCCCTCTCGTTCCTTATAATTCTTTGCCTGAAGCTCGAACATCCGGGCATATTTTCCATCTTGCTCCATCAATTCGTCATGGGTACCACTCTCCACGATCCTTCCCTGTTCCAGAAAATAGATCCTGTCTGCGATCCGTGCCGAGGATAGACGATGAGATATAAAAAATACAGTACACCCCTCGGAAGCCTCCAGCATGTTGTTATACATATTAAACTCTGCAATGGGATCCAATGCACTGGACGGTTCATCCAATATGACAATATCCGGTTTCTTTGCAAAAACTCTGGCAATGGCAATCTTCTGTGCCAGACCACCGGAACAGATAAAACCTCTGTGATCAAACTCCTTCGTGACCATGCTGTCAATGCCGTCCGGAAGCTTTGCAAGTGCATCACCAAACTGTGCCTTCTGTAAAGCTTCTACTACCATTGCCCTCTCCTCCTCTGTCTCCGGCTCCTTCATCAATACATTATGAGAAAGAGGCAGCGAAAAGATCTGCAGATCCTGAAACACAGTTCCGAAATGCTTCTGGTAATCCCGTTTGTCATACTCCCGGATATCCACTCCACCTACAGAAATAGTTCCATGTTGGATCGGATACAATCCCATTAACAGTTTTACCAAAGTCGTTTTGCCGGCACCATTCTCACCTACCAAGGCAATCCTCTCGCCCTTCCGGATATGCAGAGACAGATCCTGTATCACCGGTTTCTTACTGCCGGTATATTGAAAGCTGACGTGATCCAGTACAATATCTCCCAGCTCACCCTGTATCGTCCGGACACCATTTTCCACAG
>JBNMJP010000087.1:0-7786 GCA_050873905.1 Jutongia sp.
ATTTCAAACTGCACCTGCAGAAAATTCAGTTCCTTTAATGCTTTGATGATCTCCTTCTCCAGACGACCGCTCACCTTCCTGCGGATCTGAGTGATCTCCCCTGCCAGTTTCAGCAGCTTCTGCTCCTGAGCATCCAGACGCTGCTGAAGACTCTCACGATACGCTTCATACTCCTCATAACGTGCCAACTTCTCCTGCAGCTTCTCAGCATATGTCTGAACCTGCGCCGTAGTTGCTCCATACTTTGCTTTAATCGTGCGCACAAGATCCAGCCTGCTCTCCACCTCGGCAAGCTGCTCTCCTCCGGTCTCATAATCACTCATATAGTCTGAAATATCCCGGTTAAAATCTGTCAAAAGAGAATCAATCTCTGACAACTGTCCACAAAACTCCTCCATCTGCGGACTAAACTCCGATAGTTTATGTAAAATCCGGACACTCTGCCCTAACTGCTCTGCCACTGTCGCATTGCCCTCTCCTGTCAGAGAATAGATTTCCCCCAGACCGGCCGCAATCGATGTCGCATTGGACAACTCTCTGTACTGCTCGTCCAGACGTTCCTCCTCACCATGTACCAGTGCCGCCTGTTCAATCTCCTCCAGCTCATATTTCATAAAAGAAATCTCCCGGAGGCGCTCCTCCTCCGGTATCTCCTGACCGGACAACTCCTGCTGCAGCTCCTGATATACCCGATATCCCTCCTCCATCCGGGACAGCCTGTCACCAAGCTCCTCTCTTGCATAGCGGTCCACGATCTCCATATGCTTCGCACTGTGCAGAAGAGACTGCTGTTCATTCTGTCCGTGAATATCGATCATAATATCTGCAATACGGCGAATCATGGATAATGTCACACTCTCTCCATTGATGCGGTTGACACTGCGTCCGGCCATGATCTTTCGTGAGATCAGGATTTCATCCTCCTCCATGGATATGCCCATCTCACGGACCAGATCTCTCTGGTGCTGTGTATCCGCCCGGAATGTAAGTTCCACCAGAGCATACTCTGCCCCCTTGCGGATCACATCCTTTGGACTCTTCTGACCAAGAGCCAGGTTGATCGATCCGATGATGATCGACTTTCCGGCCCCTGTCTCTCCGGTCAACACATTCAAAGAGTCCGAAAAGTCCACCTCTACCTCATCGATGATCGCTAAATTCTTTACATGCAAATTAACTAACACGGCTTACTCCTTTCTCGCAGTTCTCCGCTTTCCCTGTGGAAAGTATAGCATAAAGAAAACGCCTGTTCAAGACTTTTCTCGAACAGACGTTCTTTTTGTGCAATTTTACTAATTTAATTTTGTAATATTTACACGGCATGCCATCTTGCAGCCATTCACCGTTGCATAGATGTAAGTTGTTCCTGCACTTCGTCCTACAACCTTACCGTTTACTACAGTTGCCACTCTCGGATTTGATGAATACCAGGTTGCCGTTGCCGTGGTACCTTCTACCGTTAATGTCTCTGTGTCATACTGACGCATGGTCAAAGTACTGCGGTTCAATGCCACAACATTTACTGCCACTGTAGAGGTGACACCACCGTCCGCCAGTATGGTGATCGTGCAGTTTCCGGTTCCCGTTGCCGTTACAACTCCTGTTGCAGACACCTTTGCAACCCTCTTATTATCTGATGCAAAGCTAATATTATCCGATGTGTTATTCGGCAGTACCGAATAAGACAGCTTGGTGGAATCTCCCTGTTTCATAGTAAGTTCAGACTGTGCCACCACAATACCTGTTGCCGGAACTTTTTCCGTCACCTTCACCACACAGACAGCTTTTTTCTTTCCACCATCCTTCGTTACTGCAGTAATTTTAGTTTCACCTTCCGCAATACCACGCACCATTCCGTCATTTTCTACCATTGCAATACTTGTGTCCGCTGATTTCCATGTCACTCCATGAAGCGTTGTATTCTTAGGTTTCATCTTCACATGAAGCTTTCGGGTTCCTCCAATATAGCATACCGCATAATCCGGTACGATCTGTATGGATTTTGCTCTCTGGATTACCCGTACTTTACAATTTGCCTTCACCTTCAAACGATCTCTGGATACCGCGGTGATGGTTGTCATTCCAACCTTCTTTGCTGTTATTTTCCCCTTCTGATTGACGGTTGCAATCTTCTTACGGGACGTTTTCCAACGCACTGCCGGAGTCTTTGTATTGTTGGACCAGATGGTAACCTTCATACGGTACGTAGAACCTACCCCCATGCGGATACCAGTCTTTCCAAGCTTAACCGTCGTTTTCAGTGTTGCCACAGTAACCTCGCAGGTCGCAGTTACATTGTATTTTGTCAATGTACATGAAATTGTACATGTTCCTTTTCGAAGACCTGTCACCTTACCGTTTTTATCCACCTTGGCAACTGCCGCATTGGAACTCTGCCATGTGGCCGTTCCATCAGCTTCCTCCGGAACGATCACTTTGGAGATCTTGAAGCTCTTGCCCACCGCAATCTCTCTGGAAGAAGGTTTCAGGGTCAAGGTAACTCCTTCAATCACCGTAACATTACAATAAACCACAATTTTTCCTTCGTCAGACTGGCAGATAATTGTTACGGAACCTTTCTTTACCGCCGTAACCAGACCCTTTTCATCCACAGTCGCAATGGATGGATCAGAAGACTGATATGTTACTTTCTGATTGGTTGCATCTGCCGGAGAAAAGATCGGTGTGATCTGGAAGGTAGAGCCTGTTTCTACCTCCTGCGCTGTTGGTGTAATATTAAAATTGATCACAGCAACATACGCTTTTAATACGGTAACCTTACAGGTTGCAATAATGTTTCCTTCCACGGATTGACAGATAATGGTTGTTTCGCCTACTGCCACACCGGTTACAAGACCGTTTTCATCCACAGATGCAATCTTTTCATCGGCACTCTTATAATTTACTTTTTGATTACTTGCATTTGCCGGAGTAAAGACCGGAGTAATATAGAAGGTGGAACCAACTCTTACTTCCTGCTCCGTCGGTTCTACCGTAAAGTCCTCCACCGGCACCGGTGGTGATACCACAGTAACCGTACAGGTTTTTACGATATCCCCATCCTCGGATCGTCCGATGATCACTGCCGATCCCTCACTGATACCCTGAACAACACCATTCTCATCAATGGTTGCAACGGTTTCATCGGAACTGTAAAAATGTACCTTCTGATTGGTTGCATTCTCTGGTTTAAATACCGGTTTCACGGTATAATTGTCCCCCACATACAGCTCCTTATGTGCCGGTGTGAGCTCGTAGTCTACTACACTGATCACTTTCGGCTCTACTGTAATCTTACAATAAATCGGCTTCCACACCGTTCCGGTGATCGGATCCCTGTATACTGCACCGATTGAAACTGTACCCTCGCCTACTGCGGTCACCAGTCCATTCTGATCCACTTTTGCAACTTTCTCATCGGTAGAAGACCAGTTAAGATTCTGATAGGTTGCCGTCACCGGATCAAAAATACTTTCAATCTGGAGCGTATCCCCCACATGTATCGTCGCCTCTGACGGCTTCAGCGTAATATTTTTGGCCGGAACATCCTGACTGATCACTCTTACCATACAGGAAACAGCACCGGACATTCCTAAATCCTCCGGCACACAAGTGATCCATGCCACATCACCGGCTTTTAATCCGGTTACGTTACCATCCGCATCTACCTTTACTACATTCGTATTCGTAGAGGTCCAGGATACATTCGTATTCACATGATCACTCGGATTAAATTTCAAGGCATTTTTCAGAGATACCGTATCCCCTTCCTTCACCTCATATTCATTCTGTGTAAAAGATACCGATTTTAACCGATTTCTTACGTGAACCTTGATGATCTTAAATACAGTACCATTGGCTACTGTGATGTTTGCATCTCCCGGAGCCACTGCAGTAATCGTTCCTCCCTGCACCCGCGCGATCTTCTCACTGTCTGTATTCCAAAGCAGTGTAGTATCTGTCGCATCACTTGGTACGATCGTCGTCTTTACTGTATACTGGTCACCGGCGATCATATTGATCTCTTCCACATCCGTAATAATGTCCGTCACAGGATTTTTCTTGATATTAATACAACATCTCGCCACTTGATTGTATGGATTAAATACCGGCTCCACGGAAATCCATACGGTATCTTCTTTCAGAAATGTTACAACACCGTTTTTATCGACAGTTGCCACAGATGGATCGCTTGATGTCCACTTCAACTCCGTATTTGTTGCATTTGCAGGAGAAAATATCGCTTTCAGGAATATAAAACCTGCTGACAGGAAAGTATCAATATTTTCTCCCTGTTCAATGTGGATTTCCCGAATGGCTGCTGTCACCGTGACACGACAGGTTGCATATACGTTGTTATCTTTATTTAACACGGTAACGGTCGTAGATCCTGTCTTTTTACCGGCAGTCAGTTTTGCCTTTGTATTTCCCTGCTGCGGTACTACCTTCACCATATCCGGATCCGCTGAGATCCATGTAAGATTCTGTTCTCCACTGAGACCGGAATCCAGATACTCCACACTGTCAATCTCCATCTCCAGCTCTGTCCGATCAAGAGGGATCGTCGTAGCCGACGTCGTAACATAGATCTTACAGCTTGCCACTCTGGTAACCGCCTGATCATCCGTCCAGTAAAGACGTACCGTTACCGGACTGTCTGCTGCTGTCTCCTTTTTCGCAGTAACGGTAGCATACTGTGCATTGGAACTCATAGAAATATACGTTCCTGTTGTATCCGTGGTTTCCCATCGGAATGAATTGGAATCGGTATACTCCCCGGAACCGATAATACCTGTCAGCTCTAATTTCGAGCCAACGGCCATGGTTGCATTAGACACATTTAGAGAAAAAGTATCGGTTACATTGATCCTTACGGTAACCTCCTGCCCCTGGCTGATCCCCGGCAAAGTCTCTGACGGTCTGGTATTGCATTTCACTTTAAATATCGCCATACCCTTATTCTGACCTGTCATAACCCACTTATCATAATCCGTAGAAACCCAGTTTCCGGAGTTATCTACTACCGACAGACTAAAGTTCTTTTTTAAAGAGTCTTTCGATATATTAAACGCCTCCGACAGATCATAGCTTCCGCCAATATTGACGGTGACATCTTTATCTTCAAATTTTCCCCGGACATCCGCATTAAAATAAGCCGGATTACATCCGAGAAAGATACTGGAATCCTGCGCATCCTCAAAGGTTGTATAGGTTCCCTTAACATAAAACATTACAATATACTGTCCTGCTTTTGCATCCAGCCGGAATGTATTTGTCGAACTGTCATAGATCAGATCGGCATCGTCTCCGCTTGTACCGGTTCTGCCCAGAGAATCCCGGACAAGCGTTCTGGTCGTACCGCTTCGCTTGGCAATGACCCAGGTCACCTTATCCAGCACACCCTCCAGCGGATTGGACGAAAATAATGCCGGAATCCAGATCTTGTCATTGTTTTCCATGGTAACGATCGTGCTGCTGTCATCCAGTCTGGTTCCCGAAGAGCTGTCCTTTCGGATCTCCGGACGTACATACACATCAATCGAATCGTTATATTCATTTTTTCCGTCATTATAGGTGACAGATAACTGCGTCTTACCGGCACCAACTGCCATGATCAGCGGTTCTGCCGCGGTTCCACTGACACGTACCACGTCCTCATTGTTGCTGTACCAGATTGCATTTGAGCTGGTCGCATCGCCAAAGATCAGATTCAGCTTACCGGTATCTGTCTTTGCATTTTTACCAAGATACAGAGTCTTTCCATAATCCATTACAATAGAACGTCTCTCATCCTCTGTGTGTATCTTGGTCATCTTTGCAGGAGCATCGGATGATAAAAACTCATTGATGGAGAATACTACATCAATGGCTACATTACGTGTCTCCATGCTGCCATCTGCGTGTGTGATGGTACAGGTCAGACCTACCTTACCCATCTTTTGCACCGATACACTGACCTGACGCTGATTGGCTGTTGCCGGATCAACCGTCATGATCTCTGTATTGGCACTGGTCCACACACACTGGTCACCAGAGGCATAATCGGACAGACCAAAGGTTGCCGTAGCACGACGCAAGACATAGGTTCCCTGTACAGGATTACCCTCATCGTCAATCACATCATAGCTGGCCGCCCTGGTGGAATGTTTCATCTGATACCCTGCCGTAGCAAGGAAAACACCGAAAAACAAAACTATCACTGCAAGCAGCCATGTCCATTTTTTCATCGTACGGAATCGTTTTTTCATCTTCTTCCCCCGTTCTCTGTCATGAAATCTCCGGGATATGATTACTCATCCCAGTTGTGATAAACATCCTGCACATCGTCATCCTCATCGAGAAGATCCAACGTTCTCTGCAGCTGTTTAATATCGTTCTCATCCGTGAGTGTAACGTAAGTCTGTGGCAGCATTGTGACTTCTGCACTTGCCATTGGAATTTTTTCTGCTTCGACAGCTTCTCTCACCGCACTGAAGTCCTCCGGAAGTGTGATGATCTCATAACTGTCCTCCTCCTCGGAGAAATCCTCTGCACCTGCATCCAGTGCCAGCATCATCAGGTCATCTGCACTCAAGGTAATATCCGCATCCTCCAGTTCTTCCTTGGAAAGAATGATCTGACCCTTTTCATCGAACATGTAAGATACACAGCCCTGTGTTCCAACGCTTCCGCTTCCTTTTGTGAATGCGTTTCTCACATTGCTGGCAGTACGGTTCTTATTATCTGTAAGTGCCTTTACGATAATCGCAGTACCACTTGGTCCGTATCCCTCATATGTAACCTCTTCATAATTGACAGAAGCAGCATCGCCCGCTGCTTTTTTAATACCTCTGTCAATGGTATCATTTGGCATATTATTGGCTTTTGCCTTGGCAATCACATCACGAAGTCTGCTGTTATTGGCCGGATCCGGTCCGCCTTCTTTTACAGCAACAGCGATCTCGCGGCCGAGAATCGTAAATACCTTACCCTTCGCTGCGTCGTTCTTTTCCTTCTTGTGTTTAATGTTGGCAAATTTTGAATGTCCTGACATAATAAAACTCTCCTTTAATCTTTCTAGCCGGGATTATATCCCATAACTTATATATTTTATCACCTTTCACGTTTCCTGTCCATGAATCATTTTAATTCGCTTTCAGTCCGCTTTTGCAAAAGGATCAGTTCCCGTTTAATTTATCTCTCATTTTCTTGTAGAAGCTGACACCGGAAAGCTTGACGATCCTTGTCTGATCCTCCGGCACAAGAACCTCCAGACGGTCCCCCGTGGATAAGCCCCGTACGGTTCTCCCATCCACTACAAGGACGGCCTCATCCTCCTGAAAATCCTTGGTCTGCCCCAGTTCCAATACAATTCGGTCTCTTGCAGATACCACCAGACTTCTTTTATTGAGAGAATGGGCACAGATCGGTGTGATCACGGTTGCCTCTGTATCCGGCACCATGACCGGTCCTCCTGCCGACAGATTGTATCCGGTGGAGCCGGTTGGTGTTGATATGATCAGACCATCTGCACGATAGATATCGGCTAATTCATCATTAATATATACCTTTATGGTGATCAGTCTGCAGTCTCCCCGCTTACTCACGACCACATCATTTAGTGCATAACAGGCTTTTCCGGAACCGGTCCCCTGAGGTGTCACACTGCTTTCCCGCAGCATGATCCGGTTCTCAATGGTATATTTATCCTGCAGCATCAGGTCAAGCGCCCTCTCCAGATTCTGCGGTTCTACCTCTGTCAAAAAACCTACCGTGCCCATATTGATGCCAAGGATCGGCAGTTTAC
>JBNMJP010000088.1:0-7470 GCA_050873905.1 Jutongia sp.
ACTGTATACTCGCTCCCACTTCCACAACATTGCCAACGCCTGCATCGTGCAGGGAAGCCAGCAGCTCCTCCCGGTCCTCCGCAAAACGGTCATCCATATAATGTGCATGTGTATCAAAAATCATCCTTTTCACCATGTCTCTTTCCAACTAAGACTTTCCACACGAAATCATCCCCTGTGCCCATAATATTTCTTATGTCGGAAAAATTGATTGCGATTTTTGCTCCTGTAAGTATATGAAACCGGGAGGCTGTGATCTGAAAATTGACGCAGGTCGCTAGGTTTTCTGAAAAATCTTTGCTTTGCATGTTTCGATGAATACGTGGCTGGACGACTGAGCCTCCTGGGTGGGCTCAGCTATTTCGGTGGGCACGCTTCCGCTACGTCGCACTACGCAATGGTGCATAACGCCACAAAAAACGTGGCGTAAACACCAGCGAGTGCGAAAGTGCCCTTCGAAACATCTGAATCCCACCTGGAGGCGAGTACGGGAAGACACTTTCATCAAACATCGAAACAGCAAAGCAATTAGATTTTTCGAAATCCGTTAGTGACAAGACAATTTTTTGTCATCAGCTCGCGGATTTTCCAATATTCAAAGGCAAAAATCATTTTCTGTATTATAAGACATAAGAAATGTTATCGGTTTACTTTTATTTATACTTATTTGAGAGAAAAATTTGAATATGTGGAGGGGATCATTCGTTAATTGTCACACAATTTACCTGTCAAGATTTTTTTTCACATTTTGCATTTTTATCTTTTTTCACAAAACAAATTTTCTTGTTGACAAGTTTGTTTTTGTGTAAAAAACAGGTAAAAATTGTGGATAATGTGGATAACTTCGTGAATAACTCCTTTTTTCCGCCATTTTTAAATCCACAAAATGTGGATAACTATTCACATCTATCTCTTACCTTTGACATTTCTACTAATATAAATCGATTTATTTGTGCAATATATACAATCATTCCATTGTCAACCAATTTTCCCAAAATAGAATTGTCTTTTTTATCTACAAATTGTCAGACAATTTAACCCTTTATTCCCATAAATAACCACAGTAAATAAAATCACAATATTTATTTTCCTATGCACCAAAAAGGGACGTCGAAAAATGACAGTACACTTTTTGACATCCCTGTAAGATCCACTTACTTATTTCATTTCTCTGATCTTTTTATTTTGCTGCGATCGCTTCAATCTCGATCAGCACATCCTTAGGAAGACGTGCCACCTCAACACAGGAACGTGCCGGAAATGGCTCTGGAAAATACTTTCCATAAACCTCGTTAATCTTTCCGAAGTCATCCATATTCTTAATGAAAACAACCGTCTTGATTACCTTATCCATAGAACTTCCTGCAGCTTCCACAAGATTTTTCAGGTTGCCGATCGCCTGCTCCGCCTGCTCTGCCGCGGTGCTTCCAACAATCTCTCCGGTTGCCGGGTTTACCGGGATCACTCCGGATGTGTACACGAGACCATTTACCTCGATTGCCTGTGAATATGGTCCGATTGCTGCCGGTGCCTTATCTGTACTGATTACGTTCTTCATAATATCCTCCATTCTCCTGCAGCCACTTTTATCACTGCAGGGTTTCATTTTCTGATCCATTTTATATATGGAACCTGCCATGTCCGCTTCCGGCGGCAGGCAGCTTACGTTTCAAAGTATATCACGTTTCTACAGGTGGTTCAACCGCTGAAAAAGAAGCCTGGAGAAATACATCGTACATCGAAATTTCCGCTGTCCTCTATGCCATCTTACTCTTTCCCATTTTCCTCACTTGTGGTATGATTATCAGGATCACTTATAAATGATCCGGCAATGACACATCACTTGTAGTACCACAATATATCCATCACTCATTATTTTAGTTACAATGAATATGTTTGGGATTACAGGAAAATAGAGAATAGAGTGATAACCGCTCAGAAAAGAGGAATATTATGTCTGAAAAAATACAACTTGGTAAAACACAGGAATTGATCGTAGTAAAAACTACAGATTTCGGTGTCTATCTGAACACACCGGGAGGGGACGATGCAGACAAAATCCTGTTGCCAAAATCGCAGGTTCCAAAAGGAACACAGCTTAAGGATGCTTTAACTGTATTCGTTTACCGTGATTCCGAGGACCGCCCAATCGCCACCACCTGGGAACCGGAGCTGGAGCTGGGTGGTGTTGCCCGCTTAAAGGTCAAGGAAGTCACAAAGATCGGTGCTTTTCTGGAAATGGGACTTTCCAAGGATCTGCTGCTCCCATTTAAGCAGCAGCTGTACAAGGTAGAGCCGGGAGATGCTGTTCTGGTCACCATGTACCTCGATAAAAGTGAACGCCTCTGCGCTTCCATGCATGTCTATGACCGCCTGCAGAACGATTCCGATTATCAGAAGGATGATGAGGTGTTCGGCCGCGTCTATGAGATCAGTGATAATTTCGGTGTCTTTGTAGCAGTGGATGACAAATACTCCGCACTGATCCCCAAAAAAGAGGTTTTCGAAAAATACCGCATTAACCAGCCGGTTTACGCCAGAGTATCCCAGGTACTGGAGGACGGACGACTTTCCTTAAGTGTCAAAAAGAAAATTCCGGAGCAGATGGAGGAGGATGCCGAATTTATTCTCCACCGGCTGGAGGATGCCGATGGATTTCTTCCATATCATGACAAGAGCGCACCTGAGGAGATTAAATCTCACTTCCACATGAGCAAAAATGCATTCAAACGCGCCATTGGCCATCTCATGAAGGAAGGCTTTATCACCATCGAGAAGGATGGTATCCGGTTAAAATAAAAATTCCCAAAAGATCAGTGCCGAATTCCTCATTATTAAGATATAAAATTTTCTATCATACAAAACAAAGCTCAGAATTGTCATTTCTATCAACATTGACAATCCTGAGCTTTCTTGCTTTATTATAAAATTGTTCTGAAAATATTTCTATTCCACAAAGCTTCCAAACTGACGGAAACGCTCATACCTCTTCTGCAAAAGCTCCTCCGTATCTGTATCAACAAGCTCTGGCAACACCTCCGTCAACGCCTGCTTTAACTCCCCTGCCACCTCCGGCAGATGATGCTCCAGACCATCCTCCGGCTCAGCAAACATCCGGTCCGCCACATGATTCTTTAGAAGATCCTTCGCTGTCATTTTCATACGCTCGGCTGCTTCAGCCACTCTGGTAGGATCCTTCCACAATATACTGGAAAATCCCTCCGGAGACAAAATCGAATAAACTGCATGCTCCAGCATCCATACCTGATCTCCCACGGCAAGGGCAAGAGCACCACCGCTGCCGCCTTCTCCGATAAAGATACTGATCACCGGTGTTTTTAACCGGGACATCTCCATAAGATTTCTGGCAATGGCTTCTCCCTGTCCCCGTTCCTCTGCACCGACACCCGGAAATGCTCCCGCCGTATTGATCAGAGTGATCACCGGACGGTGGAATTTCTCAGCCTGCTTCATTAACCGGAGTGCCTTGCGGTATCCCTCCGGATTGGGCTGTCCAAAGTTGCAGTTGACATTTTCCTCTAAAGTATGCCCCTTCTGAATCCCGATCACAGTCACCGGCATCCCGTTTAAGCTGGCAATTCCTCCAACGATCGCACCATCATCACCAAACATGCGGTCCCCGTGAAATTCCATGAAATCCTCAAACATTTCATCAATAAACTGCTTTGCACTGGGGCGGTCGATCTGACGGGCAATGGTCACAGATCTCATACTTTCATTCATGTCCATTTCCTCACTTTCCTGTCTGATGAAGCTTTAAAATCTTCCCAAGCTCCCCACGCAATTCCTCACGATGAACAATGCGGTCCACAAATCCATGATCCAGCTGGAACTCTGCCCGTTGAAAGCCCTCCGGCAGTTTCTGATGAATGGTTCCCTGGATCACACGTTGTCCCGCAAAACCGATCAATGCCTTCGGCTCGGACAAAATAATATCTCCCAGCATGGCAAAGCTGGCTGTGACGCCTCCCGTGGTTGGATCTGTCAAAACAGTAACATACAAAAGTCCCGCCGCATCATGACGTCCCAGCGCCTCCGATACCTTTGCCATCTGCATTAACGAAATGATACCCTCCTGCATTCTGGCACCGCCGGATGTGGTAAATATAATGATCGGAAGTCTCTCCTCCGTGGCTCTTTCCACTGCACGGGTAATCTTTTCCCCAACTACAGATCCCATACTGCCCATCATAAAATGACTGTCCATAATGGCAATGACTGCGTCATTCCCCTCGATCTTACAGCGTCCTGTGACAACTGCCTCCCGGAGCTTTGTCTTGTCCTGCGCTTTCCCAATAATTTTATCATAATCCGGATATTCCATCGGATTCTCCGGGATCATATCGGCATCAAACTCCTGAAAAGATCCTTCATCACAGGTAATAGCAATCCGCTCAGCAGGCGTCATGCGAAAATGCGCCCCACAGCTTGGACACAGCTTATATTCTGTGATCTCCTTTTTGTATATGATCATTTTACAGGTATTACATTTGATCCACATACCATTTGGAATCGATGGCCCCTGTTCTTTTTTCTTCCGATCTGTCTTTTTCTTTTCGGATGGAGTATCCAAAGAAAAATAATTCTTTCTTTTACTAAATAAATTCACAAGATCCTTCCTTTCTGTCTGTCCATATTATGGTACAGACACGCGATCGGCAGATCACTTTGCTTTATCGCCTGCCATACACCTATTCGGCTAAAATCCCACGAAAATTATTTCAAAATCTTCTCCTCAATAAAGGATGTATCAAACTCACCGGAAATATAATCCGGATGGCTTAATATCATTCCCTGGAAATCTATATTGGTATCAATTCCATCGATCACAAATTCATAAAGTGCCCGGCGCATTTTTGCAATGGCCTCCTGGCGGTCCTTTCCATGAACGATCACCTTTGCGATCATAGAGTCATAATATGGCGGAATCACATAATCCTGAAATACCGCAGCATCCACACGAAGTCCCAGACCACCTGCCGGCAATAACAGAGACTGGATCTTTCCCGGACAAGGGGCAAAGTTTTTATCCGGATTTTCTGCATTGATACGGCACTCGATCGCATGACCACTGATCTGAATATCATCCTGCGTTACAGAAAGCGGCTCCCCTGCCGCAATACGGATCTGCTCCTTAATAATATCAATCCCTGTGACCATCTCTGTCACCGGATGCTCTACCTGTACTCTGGTATTCATTTCCATAAAATAGAAATTACCGGATTTATCATACAGAAATTCAATGGTTCCTGCACTCTGATAGCCTGCCGCCTTCGCTGCACGTACCGCAGCAGCGCACATTTCCTCCCGCTTCTCTGGGCTGAGTGCCGGTGACGGAGACTCTTCCAATACCTTCTGATTCTTTCTCTGAAGAGAACAGTCTCTTTCTCCGAGATGCACTACATTTCCAAACTGATCTCCCAACACCTGAACCTCAATATGTCTGGCATTTTCGATCAGCTTCTCCATATAAACCGCATCATCACCAAAGCCTGCCATAGCCTCTCCCTTTGCAGATTCATAGGCATTCTCCATCTCATCGCGGCTCCGCACAATACGGATTCCCTTTCCACCGCCTCCGGCAGAAGCCTTGACCATCACAGGGTATCCCAGACTGTCCGCTACCTCATAGGCTTTATCAAGACTCTCGATAACTCCGTCACTGCCCGGAATCACAGGAACTCCCGCCTTGATCATCATTTCCCTTGCATTGGCTTTATTGCCCATGGCATCGATCACGGACGGACTTGGTCCTATAAATTTAATGTTACAAACCTCACACATAGAGGCAAATGTACTGTTTTCAGACAAAAATCCAAATCCCGGATGTATTGCCTGAATCTTTTTTTCTACTGCTACGCTGATAATATTCTGCATATTCAGATAGCTTTCTGCAACCTTTGCTCCACCGATACAAACAGCCTCATCTGCCATCTGTGTATGTAGTGCATCCCTGTCTGCCTCCGAAAAAACAGCTACGGTTCTGACTCCCATCTCCCGGCAGGCACGGATTATACGAACAGCTATCTCTCCACGGTTCGCAATTAATATTTTATCAAACATGCGCTCCTCCATCCCATCCTCACAATTATCCAATCATAAAGATAAATTCTGCCTGTGCAGCTACCTTATCGTCTACATAGGCTGTTCCCTGACCAATACCGGCATTCTTTTTCAGCTTCACAATAGAAACCTCCATACGCAATGTATCACCAGGCACTACTTTTTTCTTAAATTTTGCCTTATTGATCCCACCAAAATATGCGGTTTTCCCTTTAAACTGCTCCTGGGAAAGAATTGCAACTGCTCCGGCCTGTGCCATTGCCTCTACGATCAGCACTCCCGGCATAACCGGCTCATTCGGAAAATGTCCGGCAAAAAACGGCTCGTTCATTGAGACGTTTTTGATCGCCGTTACACTCTCTCCCGGCACCATATCGACAATGCGATCTACCAGCAGAAACGGCTGACGATGGGGAATGATCTCCATAATCTGCTTAATATCCATTACACATTCCATTTTCATCCTCATTTCTGAGCGATCCTGTGCCATTCGAACAATTTGCCCTCGCTCAGAGGCCCATTGCGGCATGATATGCTGTCTTCTCTTTATCCAATCCGGAACAACGGCTGTCCAAATTCAACGAAATCTCCATCCTGAACCAGTACCTCTTTGATCGTACCGCCTACCGTACTTGGAACCTCGTTCATAAATTTCATTGCCTCAATAATACAAAGGGTATCTCCTTCTGCAACGGTATCTCCTACCTTCACGAAAGGATCCTTGTCCTGTGCCGGCTTTGCATAAAAGGTTCCCACGATCGGTGCCGTAACAACCTCTCCCTCCGGCTGGACTTCTGAAACAGCCTCTGCCGGTGCACCGCCTGCCATGGCTTCTCTGGCACCATTTTGTACTGATGCCACAATATCCTGCAGATCAGAAAGTGATGGTGCCTCCGGTATCTCCGGCTGTGCCACTGTCACCGGCTGGCTCACTGCCTTTCCTGCATTGCCTCTTACCAGACGAAGTCCGTCATTTTCTCTGGTAAGCTCCATCTCTGCCAGATCTGTCTCTTCAAACAGATCGATCAACTGCTTAATCTCCTCGTAACGCATGCTTCCTTCCTTTCTAATCTGCTCTTATATGGCAGATATATCCCTTAAGAATTCTTTAGCCCTGCCACTTTTTGAAGCATAGCACAGCATTATGGCCGCCAAAGCCAAGAGAATTCGATAATACATATTCTACATTGTCAACCTGTCTTCCCTCATTCGGGATCACATCCAGATCACATTCCGGATCCGGTGTCTTATAATTGATCGTTGCCGGCAGGAAATTATCCTGCATTGCCTTCACACAGATAATCGCCTCAATCGCTCCGGCAGCACCTAATAAATGACCTGTCATAGACTTGGCAGAGCTGACAGGCACCTTATATGCCGTCTCCT
>JBNMJP010000089.1:0-7456 GCA_050873905.1 Jutongia sp.
TCAAGCCCCTGGTTTCCATTCATTTACATACATCCACATTTCTGTGCGAGCTTGCATCTTGTTAAAATTTTAATTGCCCTACTTATGGTACGGTTCCCCGTGTATGATCCGATACCCCCGATAAATCTGCTCCAGCAGCACCACCCGCATCAACTGGTGCGGAAATGTCATTTGAGAAAAGCTCAACAGTTCATCCGCATTTTGCAAGATATCCGGATCAAGTCCGATAGAGCCGCCAATAATAAAAATGATATGACTTTTTCCTTCGATTCCCAGTCGATCCAGCTTTTTGGCAAACGCTTCGGAGGGCATTTGTTTTCCCTCGATTGCCAGAGCGATCACATAGGCATCCTCCCGGATGTACTTCGCCAGACGTTCTCCCTCTTTGCGGCGGATGAGTTCTTCTTCCCGTTCACTTGCGCGGTCCGGTGTTTTTTCGTCCGCAACCTCTATGATCTCCAGCTTACAGTACCGGCTCAGGCGTTTACTGTACTCCTGAATGGCTCCGGTAAAATATTTCTCTTTTACTTTTCCTACGGTTAAAATTGTTATCTTCAATGTTTTCCTCGCTTCATACTATTCCAGCGCCAGACTGATCGAGATGGCATAGTCCACCCGTTTCAGGATGGCTTCATCCAGATGACACACCTTCTCCTTGAGACGCGATTTATCAATGGTACGGATCTGTTCCAGAAGGATTACCGAATCCTTCATTAAATGATATTTCTTTGCATCCAGTGCAATATGCGTTGGAAGCTTTGCCTTGTTCATTCTTGATGTAATTGCCGCACAGATCACTGTGGGACTATGGCAGTTTCCCATATCGTTCTGTATGATCAGAACCGGGCGGACACCTCCCTGCTCCGAACCGACTACCGGTCTGAGATCTGCAAAATAAATATCTCCGCGCTTAATATTCAAACCATTCCACTCTCCATTCTGAAAAATTCATATCCCATACGAGCTTTGAAGCCTGCGTTTTCCTGTACCGTACCGTTATCATTTCCAGTATGAAAAAATCATCCCTCACAACAATTTTGTCTCTTTAATGATTTCATACTATGTAACCTGGCAGGTTCATTATGCTGTAAACCCGCATGGAATTGTTATTTCCAGTATTACCCACAAATGGAATGATTATACATTTCTATCCCTGTTGCTTCTGTAATATACTAAAACTTCTGGTGATTAAATTTCAAACTCCGGATAATAATCCTTCGTCTCAACCTTCTGTCCATGACGATAATATACCCTCGGTACACGTTTTCCCACATCACAGACAAATTCATAATTGAAGGAATATGCCATATCTGCCACTTCCTCAATGGAAATATAGCCATCTCCATCATGTCCCACTAATGTCACATCATCCCCCTGTACCACATCCGGGATATCGGTGACATCCACCATAAACTGATCCATACATACCCTGCCCAGAATCGGTGCATACTGTCCATGAATCAGGACACGTCCCTTTCCGGACAATGCCCTCGGATACCCATCGGCATATCCCACCGGCACGGTGGCAACTCTTGTTTCTCTGGTGGTTGTATAGGTTCCGCCATAACTGATCTGCACTCCCGGCTCCAGTGTCTTGACATAAGAAACATATGCTTTTAATTCCATAGCCGGACGAAGTGCGATCCTTGTCTTGTCAACCTCTTCGGATGGATACATTCCGTAAACGGCAATGCCATCACGGACCATATCCAGATTAACCTCAGGCATTTCAATAATGCCGGCGCTGTTGGATACATGCTTGACAGGAAATGTCACTCCCGCCTCCTCCAGACGTTTGACAAAGCTCTCATAACGCTGAAACTGCTTTCTGGCCCAGGTTTTATCTGTCTCGTCCATACGGGCAAAATGCGTAAAGCAGCCCTCAATAGACAGATTCTCCAGCTTTGCGATACGGCAGATGGTTTCAAAGCTTTCTTCATCCTGCCGGAAACCGATACGGCTCATACCGGTGTCAAGCTTAATATGAATCTTTGCCTTTTTGCCAAGCTTAGCTGCCTCCTCATCGATTTCCTTTGCCATCTCCCATGTAAAGACAGCTGTTGCAATGTCATACTGGATCATGGCCGAATATAACGGCTTCGGGGTGTATCCCAAAATTAGGACAGGCTTTTGCACACCTGCCTGCCGCAGCTCAATTCCCTCTTCCAGAATTGCCACACCATAGGCATCTGCCACATCATCCAAAATTTTTGCTACTTCCACAGCCCCATGGCCGTACGCATCTGCCTTAATGATCGCCATCAGCTTTGTGCCAGGCTTTGTAAGCTTCTTTGCGTTGACCACATTTTCATGAATGGCATCCAGATCAATATTTGCATATACTCTGTAATAATCTCTCATTTTACTCGTATTCTCCATTTTTATCGTAATATTTTAACTTTCTATTTTCAAAAATCCTGCAAGCTGTCTTCTTTATTTCGGTAATATCTCCTGCAGCATATCCAGCAGATCACCTGCCATCATACTGTAGCGCCCGCCCTTCCTGCGGACATACTCCTCCGCCGCAATGCCATGAAGACAGACACCCAGCACGGCCGCCTTCGTCGGACGCATTCCCTGTGCCAGCAGACCGGCGATCATACCGCTTAAAACATCCCCTGTGCCGCCCGTGGACAGCGCATTATTTCCGGTAGTATTAATATACACCTCACCGCCATCTGTGACAACCGTTCGTGCATCCTTTAATACAAGTGTCTGGCAGTTTGCACTTTCCAGCGACAAAAGTGCCTGTTCCACGATCTTTGCCCGGATTGCCGGCAGTTCAAACCGTGTTAATCTGGTCATTTCCTGCAGATGCGGCGTCAGGACTACATTTTCCGGCAGACAGATTTTTCTGGTACCGTCCTCTCTTTTCACAAAGTATGTTTCCTTTTTAGACAGGACATTCAGTCCATCGGCATCAATCACAATCGCCTTATTTTTCTCCTTTAATACCTCATCCAGCATAATCCCAGCCGGCTCCGCTGTCCCAATTCCTGGACCGATCACAATACAGGTGGCCCATTTGATCTCCTCCTGCAGGCTCTTTGTGATATCGAAACGATTCAGGGACTGGGTATAATCCAGATTACTGTCATATGTCTTTACCAACGCTTCCGGCAACAGATTTTTGATCACAGAACCATTTTCAGAAGCCGTAAACACCTTTACCAGACCACATCCCATACGATAAGCTGCCGCTGCACTGAGATAGCAGGCACCACTGATCTCCGGCGATCCGGCAATGACTAGAACCTTTCCGTAACTTCCCTTGTTGGAACGAAGAATCCGTGGCGGCATCATTTCTATGGCATCCTCTCTCGTCAGGGTATATGTTCTTGGAGATACTCGTTCGACTACTTTTTCCGGAAATCCAATATCTGCTACCACTACATTTCCCGCATAATTGCATCCTGGGAACAGTACAATTCCCCGTTTATTTGTTCCAAAGGTAATTGTAAAGTCTGCTGCGACTGCCACTGCAAGGATCTCCCCGGTAGATGCATTCACTCCGGAAGGAACATCCACAGCAAACCGCAGGGCATCCTGCTCATTCATCCAGTTAATGGCATCGGCAAACTCCCCTGTCACCTCTCTGGAAAGTCCGATTCCAAAAAGTGCATCCAATATAACATCATATTCGCCGTAGGGAAGTCCTGTGCATATATGAATCCCCAGATTTCTGGCAATCGCAAGCTGCTTTTTCATCTCTTCACTGGCATGCTCCTCGTTACCGATCAGACTGACGGTTACCGGGTATCCTTCCTCCCACAGCAGTCTCGCCGCAGCAACACCGTCACCACCATTATTTCCCATACCGCAGACTGCCAGCACATGGCTTTCCGGTGCGGCATTGCTTTTTACGCAGCCAGCCACCGCAAGCGCTGCCTTTTCCATCAGGACCATGGACGGAATCCCGATTTCCTGTATGGTCATACGGTCAATTTCTTTTGCTTCCCGAACATCTGTAATATACTGCATCTGCACCTCTCCCTTCAATCTATTCTGTCTGTGCCTGAAATTTTTATTTTAATCTATTCTCGTTATGCTTGAAACTTTTTGCTTCAATTCATAGGCTCTTTTCCTTCTGCCACTGCATATGCGATTGCCGTAGAGGATGTATCACTCAATGAAACATGAATCTTCTCAACGCCGCACTCTCCGGCATAAGCTTTTGTCTTTCCATACAAGGTAACATAAGGTTCCCCTGCTTCTCCCCGGAGAATTTCAATCTCTTCTAATCCGACACTCGCACAGATTCCTGTTTTCAATGCCTTTGCAACGGCTTCCTTTGCGGCAAAATTAACTGCGGCACAGGCGGTTCCTCTTTGCTTTCTCTGCCGGATCATTTCCTGTTCCTGCTCTGTATAGTATCTCTTTAGAAAGCGGTCATTTTCCTCACAGGCTTTTTCTATTCTTGCAATTTCTACAATATCAGTACCTACTCCATAAATCATATGACCAAATCATACCCCTCCCAATATGCTAACTGCTCTATTTTCACCGTTTTTTGCTGCCCATTGTCAATCCTCAAACTGGTTTTCTTCCATGTTCCCCTTCCAGACCTGATGCTTCCGATCAAAGATTTCAACCACCTCGGCTCCCAGAAGATTGTGCATATACTTATACATCTGGGTATTTCTCATTTCCATATCCTGTTTCCTGAGGATTTCATCCTTTAATCGTTCTCTGGTTTCTTTCACCCATTCATCGATTTCTTCAATCGCGTATGTATTGTCCATAAGCTCCTGATAGCAGACCTTCATACATTCTACCAGAAGCTCTCTGTTTGCCGCTTCGATCTGCCCCGGTATTTCTCGTTTTACCTGCTCTGCCTGCTCTTTCTTTTCTTTCAGATCCGCTAACAGCTTCTGGTTGCGATCCTGCTTCATAGAACGAATGGGACTGTCCACCTCATGACCATCTGTCATATTATTTACAATATTTTTCATCAATACCTTTTTAGCTTTTTCATATTCTTTCAGATCGTTATTGGTCTGCCCCTGCTTCTGAATCAGCTTATTCAACCGCTTTTCCATAGCCTTTATTTCTCGCGTCTTCCGAAAATCCGGAAAAAGTTCATGCCACCTGGCATCCAGAGGCAATAATGGGATTTCTTTACCGGCCAGTGCATCCAGAAAATATTCTGTCATGATCTCATCTTCCTGTCGTTTTTTTCTGTTTCCCATGGGGGTTCCTCCTTTCCGGCTGATCGTTTTATCATATCACGAATTCACAATGCTCACTTTTGCCTTCGCGCTCATTATACCGCATCCTATAAATTTTGAACAACATTTGATTATTTATGATTTTTTTTGTATACTAATGATTATTATACTAAGTATATCAATTCTATAAATTACATTATATTGCTCTGTCCTGTGACAGACGCAGAGAAAGGATATTTTATGACATTTGAAAACGCAAAAGAAAAGTTAAAAGCTTTTGATCAGGAGCATGTCCTCCAATATTTTAATACTTTGTCCGATACAGAAAAGGAATCACTGTTGCAACAGATTGATGAGACAGACTTTTCTGTTACAAAGCAGATTTCAGTCAGTAAGGAGCAGCAGACCCGTGGCGCGATCACACCGATCGATGCTCTGACTCTCCCTGAGATCCAGGCAAACGCAGATGCATTTACAGAAAGTGGTCTGGAGGCGATCCGTGCCGGTAAAGTTGCCGCTGTTTTACTGGCCGGTGGTATGGGAACCCGTCTGGGATCCGATGATCCGAAAGGAATGTATGACATCGGACTCACCAAACCCGTTTATATTTTTGAGCGGACCGTCCGCAATCTTTTTGATGTCGTGGATCAGTCCGGAACCTGGATCCATCTTTTCATTATGACCAGTGATAAGAACCATGAAGCAACTACAGCCTTCTTTGAAAAACAGAATTATTTTGGCTATAATGCGGATTATATTCACTTTTTCCGTCAGGAAATGGCTCCGGCAGCTACTTATGACGGCAAAGTTTATATGGAGTCCAAAAGCCGGATTGCAACCTCTCCAAACGGAAACGGCGGCTGGTTTGCCTCTCTGAAACAGGCAGGTCTTCTCTCCCTGATCCACGAAGCCGGCATTGAATGGCTCAATGTGTTTGCTGTAGATAATGTTCTGCAGCGTATCGCAGATCCTTGCTTTATCGGTGCTACCCTTGCCAGAAACTGCAAGGTCGGTGCTAAAGTGGTACGCAAGGCAGATCCAGACGAAAAAGTCGGTGTAATGTGTCTGGAGGATGGCAGACCATCAATCGTGGAATACTATGAGCAGACGGAGCAGCTGCGTAACACGAAAAATGCAGACGGAGAACCTGCTTACAATTTCGGTGTGATCTTAAACTATCTGTTCCACGAAAAGTCTCTGGAAGAGATCTGCGATACTACGCTTCCTCTCCATATTGTAGAAAAGAAGATTCCTTATATGGATGAAAATGGTACATTCATTAAGCCGGAAGAGCCAAATGGATATAAATTCGAATCTCTGATCCTTGATATGATCCATCTTCTGGACACCTGTCTTCCATATGAGGTGGTACGTGAGAAGGAATTTGCTCCGGTCAAAAATAAAACCGGTGTAGATTCCGTGGAAAGTGCCAGAGCTCTCTTACAGCAGAATGGATATACACTGTAAAGAAAACATTATTTTCACGGTACTTCCGGATTTTTAATGAACCGGATGCATTGCAAAATAAAAACATGGGGCATATCATTATCAGATATACTCCATGTTTTTTATTTCTTTGTTTCATATCTGCCGTTTCTTAATAGAGATTATTTTGATACCAATTATACTTTATATATCTTTCAATCGTTCAACAAAAAATCCGACAAAATACTGTTGCTCACATCAATCCCTTTGTCCGTCAGTGCCACTCTGCCGGTATCCTTACGGCAGATCAGATTCATTTTCTGATATTTCTTTATGACATCTCCGTATACTTCCATCATGGAAATGCCAAATCTCTGATAAAATTCCTGCTCCGATACGCCTGCCATCATACGAAGTCCCAGAAACATAAACTCCTCCATCTGTGCCTTTTGATCTGTAATCTCCAGCTCGTCCATTCCCTGAACGGCTTTTTGCAGTCCCGCAGATTCGTTTTCCGCGAACTGGCAAATGCGATCCACATAAGATCTGTACGTTTTTTGGGACATAGGTGCCCGAAAACGATATCCATCCAAATAAGAGGACGCATTTACTCCCAGACCAATGTACTCCCCACCAGTCCAGTAAACACAGTTGTGCTTACACTCCATGCCACTCCGGCAGTAATTGGAAATTTCATAACGATGATACCCCATTTTCTGCAAATATTTGCCGGTCCATTCATACATCTGCCGGTCGGTGTCCTCATCCACACGCTTCAGTGTCCCATTTTCCTCCCAGTCCCCAAAGACGGTCCCGGGCTCTACGATCAGACTATAGGAAGAAATATGCTCCGGATTTAACGA
>JBNMJP010000090.1:0-7430 GCA_050873905.1 Jutongia sp.
CATATATCCGGCAGGAATACATGCCCGGTGAAGTCTGCGAATTCGATTGGGGTACGGTCAAACTTGATATCGGAAATACCGGATATCAAAAGTACCAAATGGCTGTTTTTACATCTGCATACGGAAACTTCCGGTATGCAAAACTTTATCTGACACAGGATACCGCAGCGTTTCAGGAATCCCATGCAGACTTCTTTACATACAGCCATGGAGCATTCCAGACAATGGTATACGATAACATGCGGGTTGCGGTCAGACATTTTGTAGGACTTACGGAAAAGGAGCCTACAACAGCACTTACAGAACTCTCTATTTATTACGGCTTTAAATATCGCTTCTGTAACATCTGCAGTGGTAACGAAAAGGGTCACGTGGAGCGTAGTGTTGAATACGTAAGGCGCAAAGTATTCTCCGGTCCGGAATGCGATAAATTCGATACCTTGGCTGAGGCCAACAAGTTCCTGTTTCGTGAATGCATGAAACTGAATGCCAAAGCCATTTATGATAATTCTATTCCGGCAGAAACCTTTGAAACAGAGAAACAGTTCCTGCTTCCGGCAATGCCCAAGTTTGAGAGCTGTATCAAGAGCAAAGGGAAAGTAGATAAGTACTCCACCGTTATGGTTGCCAGAAATCATTACTCTGTTCCGGATACATATGTTGCAAAAGAAGTTGATGTTCGTCTGTATACAGATAAGGTTGTCATATATCATGACGGAAACATTATAGCCAGACACGACCGGGATTTCGGAGTCCAGCAATGGAGAATCGATATCTACCATTACTTAAGAACCCTAAAAAGAACACCAGGTGCCCTACATCAAAGCACAGCACTGCTTCAGTCGGACACCATGGTTAAAAACATTTACGAAAAGTATTATAGCAAAGATACGAAAACTTTTCTAGAGGTTTTAGATGTCATATATGAATACGGTGCTACCACCGTCTCCGAAGCATTATGCAAGCTTGAAAAACTTTCTCCTTTTGATATGAGTGCCGATAAGGTATCGCTCATATGTGCAAAAAAGGAAGAATCATTAAAACAGACAAATATAAAAACTGATCGCTTAAGCGAAAAATCAAAAACAACGCTTTCGCAATACGACCGCCTTCTTTCGATTCAAAATCAATCAGAAAGGAAGGTGGTATAAATGAAGGCAAAAATCCAGCACGAAATTCAGGAATACTGCAGTCTTTTAAGGCTGAATGCAATCAGTGAACACTTTGAGGAAGCGATTACCAGTGCAACTGACTACGAAGGATTTCTGCATCAGCTTCTTCGTATGGAGGTAGATTCTGAAGAGGAACGCGCGAAGGAGCGCAAAATCAAAGCCGCTAAATTTCCATATCGAAAATATATCGAAGATCTGGAAATAGACCTTCTGCCGGAGGGAATGCGTAACCGATTGCCGGAACTGTGTTCCCTGGATTTTATCAGAGAAGGAAAAAACATCATTATGACCGGTAATCCAGGAACAGGAAAGACACACACGGCTATCGGGCTAGGTATAAAAGCCTGTGAACAGGGATATCGTGTTCTTTATACCACAATCCCTTATCTGGTAACTGAACTAAAAGAAAGTAACAGCAAGCAAAAGCTCCGCACCTACCAAAAGCGTTTTGAAAAATACGATTTGATCATAGCAGATGAGCTTGGTTACATATCTTTTGATCGGGAAGCCGCTGATTTATTATTTACAGTGCTTTCCCTGAGGGCATCCCAGAAATCAACCATCATTACATCAAATCTCACATTTGAGAGATGGGATGAAATCTTCGGAGATGCTGCCATTACAAGTGCAATCGTTGATAGGCTTACTTACAAGGCTTATCTGATTGATATGGAAGGCGATTCCTATAGACTTCGAGAAACACTTCGTAGCAATGGAACCGATTTCGAAACAGTAGTAAAATAGTAACTGCACCTGTGGTAGCAATGCTGCAGGTGCCAAACTTGGTCTAAAGTGACCTAGTTTTCAATGAGCGATTGACCGAATTTTCGGTTGACATATACATGTGTTGACGCGGTATGTATTATTTGCTGTGTTAGCCATTATCTTTTGCTCCTTTTTGGAAATTTAGTTTATTGATTTTGGAATTAGTATATCACAAATTCTAAGAGCACTAATAGAAGGCTCTTGAGGAAAATTATCATTTAGCTGGCATCTGGTCATAAAAATGAGCGGATCTGAAACAGAAAAATCCATATTCCAACACATATTTGTTATGTGTTATACTGGTCTGGAAAATATTATTCTGCGTGAATTTTCGATGCCTGTTCGCAGCAGGATATTCAGAAATGGAGATTGGTTAAAATGAAAATATATGAAGTGAAAACAAGAACATCCCGGCTTATGGCAGAGCTGTTAAAAATCTGGGAAGCTTCGGTCCGGGCAACGCATGATTTTCTTTCGGAGGTTGAGATCGCCCAGATCAAGGAATATGTTCCACAGGCGTTGGTGGGTGTGAAGCATTTAATGGTTACGGAGGAGTCAGGCAGACCGATCGCCTTTATGGGGATTGAAGATCATCGTCTGGAAATGTTATTTCTTTCCCCGGAGGAGCGGGGCAAGGGAATCGGGAAAAAGCTGATCCGATACGGCATCATCCATTATGGGATCAGAGAGGTTACGGTCAATGAACAGAACCCTCAGGCAGCAGGCTTTTATGAGCATCTGGGCTTTAAAACATATAAAAGAACGCCATATGATGAGGAGGGAAATCCGTATCCGCTTCTTTATATGAAACGGATCGCGTATTATCATCTGCCCGGTCTGTTTGAATTTTATGAATTATATCGGAAGTTTCTGCCCTTATACCGTGATCACCGGGAGTATTTTTATGACTGGTGCGAGATCGGTTCTGTCTATGGGGCACCGGCAGACTGCATCTGGGGTGGTGGACGCGTGGAGAACGGAACACAGAAACCGGAGGCGGTGCTGGCTCTGATGAGGGAATATAATATTTCTGCCCGTCTGACTTTCAGTAATTCTCTGCTGCAAAGAGAGCATCTTGCCGATCCGAAATGTAATGCACTTTGTCGGATGTTTGAGAAAAGCGGAGAGGGAATGAATGGTGTCATTGTTCATTCGGAGCTTTTGACCGAGTATTTAAAGGAGCATTATCCAGGACTTTATCTTGTGTCCTCGACGACGAAGGTGCTTACGGATTTTGATGAATTATTAAAGGAAGTGGACCGGGAAGAATTTCGTTATGTGGTACCGGATTTTCGTCTGAATAAATCCTTTGACAGACTGGAAGGAATGACGGGGCAGCAGAAGGATAAGGCAGAGTTTTTATGCAACGAGTGCTGTTATTACGGATGTCAGGACAGAAAGAGCTGTTATGAAAATGTCAGCCGTCAGAATCTGGAGGAAAACTGCCCGGATCATCACTGCAGTGCTCCGGACGCACAGGAGGGATACCGGTTTTCTAAGGCAATGGCAGGACCGGGCTTTATTGGCATACAGGATATTAATGACATTTATCTGCCTATGGGATTTTCGAATTTTAAGATTGAGGGACGGGGGCTTGGCAGTGCCCTGATCCTGGAATTTTTGTTATATTATATGACAAAGCCGGAGTATCAGATCTATGTCCGTGAGGAAATGTATCTGGATAATATGCTGGATCTGTTTTAAATGTACCAATTAGTACAAACTTGACAAAGGAGTTAGATTAGACTAACATAAAGGCTGCTGTAATGAAACGTATTGTTTTCTATGGTGGAAAGGAAGATACGGTGAAAGAAAAAGTAACTGTAACAGGAGTACCGGAAACTATGATTCAGACCCTGTATGCGAGGGCAAAGGAATCGCAAAAACCGGATGCAAAGATCAAGGATACCATGGCAGTGGAGATCGTGTCAGAGCTGGATTATGATTTTTCCAATGCAGATAAGGACAAGGCGATGGGCTCCGGTGTGATTGCCAGAACGATTGTGCTTGATCAGATGGTGGGAGAATATCTGGACAGACATCTTCAGGCGGTTGTTGTAAATATTGCCTGCGGTCTGGATACGAGATGTTACCGCATGAAAGGAAAATATTCACGCTGGTACAATATTGATCTGCCGGAAACCATGGAGATCCGGAAGCGATTTCTCACGGAGGACGGACCAGTTTATCAGATTGCAAAATCGGCAACGGATGCTTCTTATACGGAGGAGATATCCTATGATACGGAGGACGTTCTTGTTGTGATCGAAGGTCTTTCCATGTATTTAAAGGAAGCGGATATTTTGCAGATGTTTTCCATTATTGAGAAAGCTTTTCCGAAGGCAACTGTTTTTATTGAAACAATGTCTCCGTTTTTTGCAAAGCATTTCAAGGAAAAATCCATCGAGGGAAGTCAGGCAAAGTTTGTGTGGGGCATTAAAAACGGAAAAGCCCTGCAGGAGCTGATTCCGGCATTTACATATAAAAAAGAGATTAGTCTGGTGGAGGGCATGAAAAAAATGATGCCGATCTACCATGTGCTTGGAAAGATTCCGGCGGTTCGCAACATTTCCAATAAAATTATCGTGATGGAAAAGAACTAAGAAACTATTTTTAGAGCATATGAAATAGTTTTTCAAATTGCTGTTTTCTCTCTTTCCGGCAGACCAGATAATATGTAACGGTGGCCTCCGGATCGGAGATTGGTATACAGATGCGTCCCGGTGGAGTGATCCGGGCTTTTTCCGGCAGATCCGTGACAAAGGATGGCAGAGAGGATGCCTGTACCAGCTCATTAAAGCTGAAACGGTCGCTCTGGGTCAGAAAATGGGAATCGGGCATTTTATCCCGGACAAAGTTCCAAAAGCCGATATCCGGCATAAGGAGCATATTTTCTCCGTTCATATCGGCAAAGGAAAGCTTCTTTCTTTTTACGAATTTATGACCATGCGGAAGTGCAAACATCAGAGTTTCACTTCCGCATTTTTGATAATAAAATTGGTCGTCTGACGGTTGTGTGTGGGTGGTAATGAGCTGATATGTATTATCTGCCAGACCGGCAAACAGCTGGTTTTCCGGATAGGTCTCTGTCTGCAGGGACATGTGGGGATAAATATTGGCGATCAGAGGGGCAAGTGTCCAGACGGGAGCAGGCGCACAGATTCCCAGAGAGATTGTGTGGCTTTTCCGGTCATATTCTCTTGCATTGGCAACGAGAGTATCCACGTCGGTTAAAAGCTGTCTGGCCATTTTCAGAACATATTCTCCGTTTTTATTTAATTCCAGTTTATTTTTCTTTCGTTCGAAAAGAGGAATCCCAAGATCAGTTTCCAGCTTTTTCATATTGCGGCTCAGTGCGGGCTGGGACAGATGCAGTATTTCGGCAGCTTCGGACAGGGTTCCGGTATCGGCAAAGGTGACAAATTGTTTTAAGGCATATAATTCCATGGCAGATGCTCCTTTGGTGACAATTTTTTGAATATAGTATAAATAAAACTTATAGTAGTATGATGATTTGTTAATGTACAATCTGATTAGAGCATTGTACAATATCAAAAGAAATTATAGCATAAAATGTCATTTTGGCAATTGTACGGGAGGTAAGATTATGGAATTTTTAACATTAAACACAGGAGCAAAGATGCCATTGGAGGGATTCGGAGTATTTCAGATCCCGGATGCTGCAGAGTGCGAAAAGGTTACCTATGAGGCGATCAAAACAGGATACCGCCTGATCGACACCGCAAGGGCTTATTTTAATGAAGAGGCTGTTGGAAAAGCAGTGGCAAAGGCAATCGCAGATGGAATTACAAAAAGAGAAGAGCTCTTTATCACAACCAAGGTCTGGGTTACGGACATGGGAACGGAAGAGGCTGCTTATGAGGCTGTAAAGGCTTCGCTGGAGCGCTTAAATATGGATTATGTTGATCTGATCCTTCTGCATCAGCCAATGAATGATTATTTTGCAGCTTATCGTGGAATCACGAAGGCATATAAGGAGGGACTGACCAAGGCGATCGGCGTAGCGAATTTTTATCCGGCGGTTCTTGCCAATCTGTGTGAGGCTGCAGAGGTGACTCCGGCGGTCAATCAGGTAGAGCTTCATCCTTATTTTGTACAGCAGGATGCCATTGAAAACATGAAAGCTTACGGAGTCGTTCCGCAGGCATGGGGACCTCTGGCAGAAGGAAAGCATGGCATCTTTACAGATACGGAGCTGACGGCGATTGGGGATAAATACGGAAAGACGGCTGCCCAGGTAGCGTTGAAATGGAATGCACAGCGAGGAGTTTCTATCATTCCGAAGTCCGTTCATGTTGAGAGAATGGAGCAAAATCTGGATATCTGGGATTTCACCCTGACAGAGGATGAGATGAAGACCATCGCAGCCAAGGATCTGGGACATAGCGAGATTGTAGATCATTCCGATCCATCCTTTGTAAAGTTCATTTACAGTTATCACTAGGAAACAGACAAAGAGCAGGTGAAAATCTGCAGAATAATGAGATTATTTGAAACAGCAGACGGGACTTCTTCGGAGGTCTCGTCTGATATTTTAAGCAGTTGTCAATAGGAAATATTTCAAGTAAAATAGATAAAAATGGAAGGGGGAATGTCCAATGAAAATAGTGTATCGTACGAATGAATCCATCGAAGCAGACAGTGTGGTGGACAAATTATCGGAACAGGGGATTGCGGCGAAGTGCAGCCGTAAAGAGGAATTTAATGCGGTGACAGGTACCAGCAGTTTTTTGTTTGAAATATCTGTGGAGGATTCACTGGCTGAGAAAGCAGAGGCACTTTTGAACGAACAGCAGGAGGCAACATCCTGGAAAAGCTCCGGTAATATGGCGAGAAAGAAAAGAGTTGTGGCGTGGATCTGTCTGGTAGTCTGCCTGCTCTTTTTGCTGGCAGCATTTGCGGCTGGAATTGCGGGATCGGCAGGATAGAATTGTGGTAACGAAAAAAACACCGGGGGACCGGCAGAAGCAGATCGTGTCATAAACACAGGAGATTGTCTATGGATTTTCGGATAGAAGGGCACTTGAGATTCTGGATCTGGAGGAGCGGACGCTGGATGAACTGAAGGGCAGCGAAGGCATTGTGGAGGGAACGGTCACCATTGGCTGTGGAGAGTTTGCGGTGGTGGAAACTCTGGCAGAGATATGCAGAAACTATCAGCAGAAATATCCTCTTGTCCAGATCGCACTTCATACCGCCACAGCAGATACGATTTCGGAAATGATGAATAAAGGTCTTGTAGATATTGGTCTTTTCATGGAACCGGTGGATACGCAGGGACTGGATCATATAAGGATCATGGGAAGCGATCACTGGGTTGTGGGGATGCGGCCGGATGATCCCCTTGCTTCCAAAGGATCTATTGAAAAGAAGGATCTGATCGGAAAGCCATTGATCCTGCCGGAGAGAATGGGAGTGCAGAGCGAGCTTGTGAACTGGTTTGGCAAAGATTTTCAGAAAATCCATATCGCA
>JBNMJP010000091.1:0-7423 GCA_050873905.1 Jutongia sp.
CCACATCCGGCAGAACATGGAACAAAATAGCATGACCTGACTCGTGGTATGCAGTGATCTTTTTGTCCTTCTCGGAAATGATCTTACTTTTCTTCTCTGTACCGATTCCTACTTTAATAAAGGATTTGTCAATGTCCGCCTGCGTAATGCATGGACGTCCCTCTCTGGCACAGGCGATCGCAGACTCATTCATAAGATTCTCCAGATCTGCTCCGGTAAATCCTACAGTTGTTCTTGCTACCTTTTCCAGATCCACGTCATCGCTTAACGGTTTACCTTTGGAGTGAACCTCAAGGATCTCCTCACGTCCTCTGACATCCGGTCTGCCCACTGCCACACGGCGGTCAAAACGTCCCGGACGAAGGATCGCCGGATCCAGAATATCCACACGGTTCGTTGCAGCCATCACAATAATGCCTTCGTTGACACCGAAACCGTCCATCTCTACCAGCATCTGGTTCAGCGTCTGCTCACGCTCATCGTGTCCGCCGCCCAGACCAGTACCTCTCTTACGGGCTACCGCATCGATCTCGTCAATAAATACGATACACGGTGCATTTTTCTTTGCCTCCGCAAACATATCACGGACACGGGATGCACCGACACCCACGAACATCTCCACAAAATCAGAACCGGATAAACTAAAGAACGGAACCCCTGCCTCTCCGGCTACTGCCTTGGCAAGAAGTGTCTTACCGGTTCCCGGAGGTCCCACAAGGATGATACCTTTTGGAATACGTGCACCTCTCTCGGTATACTTCGTAGGATCTGCCAGGAAATCCACGATCTCCTCCAATTCCTCTTTCTCTTCCTTCAATCCTGCCACATCTTTAAAATGCTTGGCATTTGGATCGTCCGGATCAATTCTCTGGGCACGGCTCTTGCCAAAGTTCATCATCTTGGCATTGCTGCCACCCTGCCCTGCTGTCTGTGCAGACAGGAACGAGAATAAAAAGAAGATGGCAATGATCCCCAAAAGATACGGTAGAAGTGTCGTAATGATCCAGGATGGCTTCTGCACGTCCTTCATCACATACTTATCTGCCAGTTTGCTGTCCTTGCTCCGGATCAGCTTTTCTACCTCTGTTACATCTGATACATAAAAGCTCTGTGCGGAACCGTCTTTCTTGCGGACATCTACCTCTCCGGTAGGCACCTCCTCATTGGGCAGGATTGCCACAGATGTGACATTTCCCTCCTCCAGATCCTGAGTGAAATTGACAATATTGTATGTCTTTTGTCCCCCCTGGTCCAAAGTCCCTGAAACATAGACGGCAGCCGCAATAATCACCAGAATCAGCAGATAAAAGCCGATTCCTGTTCTCATCTGTTGCCTCATGAATGTCTCCTTACCTGATATTTATTTCAGAATGAAACAGGACTGCCTGCTTCATTGCCTGTGCAGCATGACTGCTTCCCTCCTGTGAGGGATCCTCTTACGTAGATTACTCCTCTACAAACTCCAGTGTACCCACAAATGGAAGATTTCTATACTTCTGTGCATAGTCAAGACCATAACCAACCACAAACTCATCCGGAATGGAAAATCCGGTATAGTCTGCCTCCATCTCCACCTCTCTGCGGTCCGGCTTATTTAAAAGAGTGCAGATCTTAAAGCTCTCCGGCTTTCTCTCCAGAAGCATCGGCTTCAGCATGGAAAGAGTGTAGCCTGTGTCAATAATATCCTCGATCAACAGACAATCCACTCCCTGAATGGACTGCTCCAGATCCTTCTTGATCGTAATCTTACCGGAACTGGAGGTGCTGTTTCCATAGCTGGATACCGACATAAAATCAATCGTTACCGGCATCTTCAAGTGTTTTGCAAGCTCACAGGAGAAGAATACACTTCCCTTCAAAATACAGATCAGACGCAGGGGCTTCATCTCATACTCTTCGTTGATCTGATCCGCCATCTCTTTAATCCTGTTTTCCACCTGCTCCTGGGAAAACATAACATGTACTATTTCTTTCATCTTTTTTCTCACTCTCAGTAATCATTTTTATGCATAAAATTTCCTCTGTCCTGTCCGATACATAATATCCGGCACTGACTCTGTCAAACTCCGGGATCCACAGAACGTGGCTTCCCTCTGCCAGTATCCATATCTTCCTGCGATCCTCTCTGGGAACATGTCTGTCGATCAACAGACGGTTCAGAGGTTTCTTTCGATCTCCCTGCTCATCCAGCCACAGAAAATCTCCTTCTTCAGGATGACGAAATTCAAGCATACCATTTATTCTAGCATAATCAAACCATTTCGTACAGTTATTTTTCGGTATTTTTCTTTCATTATCTTCAAATGCTTCCAAAAAATTCTTCCGCTGTAAAAAAAGTTTTATTTCTTTGCCGTTAAGTCCCGTGAGAACCAGACTTTTTGGTTCTTTTCGCTCAGGCTGCCAGCATTTAAAAGCATCCCCTGTCATCCCAATTCCGCCAATTTCTGCCGGTTTAATCGTTTTTTCCACATCAGAACCGGTCTGCTGTGCCTGTCCCCGGTATTCTCTGCGGATCCAGAGAATATCATAATCTCTGCCAGCCACCAGACCATAGGGCAGACATATCCGTTTGCCACTCTCTCCCACCGCCAGTGCAAGCAGCGCCTCCATATGACGACTGGTAATATCCTTTTGACGTCCCGCCGCCCGTGTGATCATCCAATGGGCAAATTCTCTTTGCAGTACTTTTGGAAGCATCTCAAGCTCCCGTATCCTTGCCCGAAGCTCTTTTCGTGCGGAAAATTCCTCTGTCCCATTTTTTTCACTGTGTATACCCGGAAATCCGGAGAAAGAATCTTTCTTCTCCATTTGTGAAAAGTCCACCACCAGTTCCGGAAGGCGTTTTGCAAGCTCCTCCTCCAGAAATGCCTGCACCTCCTGCATCTGTGCCGCTGTGCGTGCCAGATGCTCCGATGCCCTGTGGTTGACACTCTCCTCCAGCACAGGCAATATATTCAGCCGGATCTGATTCCGGCTGCAGTCTGCCTCTTGATTGGTGCTATCCTCGCACCACCCCTGACCGATCTGTCCCAATTCACGTACAATCTGGTCATGACGCAGAAAAAGCAGCGGACGGATATAGCGCCCATTCCTGGGACGTATGCCTCCCATTCCCCGCACACCACTGCCCCGCAGCATCTGAAACAGGACTGTTTCCGCCTGATCATCCTGATGATGGGCAACTGCTACCTTTTGAAATCCATGCTGTTCTGCTGTTTCCTCAATGCATTGGTAACGATAGATTCTGGCAGCCTCCTCCAGAGAGCATTTCTGTTCCTGTACCATTTTAGGGACATCACCTCTACATACATGAATTCTGACATTATGCTCCTTGGCAAAGTTCTTACAAAATGCCTCATCCCGTTCTGCTTCTCCTCCCCGGATCTGATGATTCACATGGATCAGCTCCACCGTAAAATTCCATTCTCTGGATAAATCCAATAATGCCCGTGCCAGATATACCGAATCTGCTCCACCGGAAAATGCCACCAGCACACGATCAGACGAATCCAGCAAATGATTTTGTCCGCAAAAAGCTTTCATCTCATGGTATGATTCCAGTTTCATGAAATATTTTTCTCCTTTATGACAACCGCAGCTGTCTGTTTTTGTAGGATGGCACATATGCATTTTCTCTGGTTCTTTCCCAGACAGCCGCCACGACAACGCTCATGTCATCCTTTACCTTTCCATTGTTCTGATTCACTGCCTCATCTACAATATATTCTGCAAGCTCCTGAGGATTGACAATTCTCTGCTCCCGAAGCAGCTGCTCCAGCTCCTCCTCCCTGCCTGCAAACGCATCTACAATGCCATCTGTCATCATTATAACATAATCTCCGGAATATATCTCCGTCTTCTCAAAATAAGGCTCAGCCTCCTGATAGACTCCCACCGGAAGTGCCTGTCCCTCAATACGTTCCACCATTTTCCCTGCGTATCCAGGTTGCAGCCGCCCCGTTTTTCATAAACTGGCAGCTTCCCTGATACAGATCCAGAACCACCACATCCGCCGTGGCAAAGCTAGTCTGTACCACCTCCGGCATATACAGGGAATTGATCAGCTTTAATGCCGATATCTTAGAAAAGCCTGCTTCCGTCATCTGCTCCAGTAGTTCGATCACCACCCGGCTCTCCCCAAATGCACCTTTTCCACTTCCCATACCGTCGGAAAGTGCCAGCAAAAGCTCCCCATTGGGCAGAGACAGACAGGAAAAATTGTCCCCGGAAACCTCCTCTCCCTCCTTCATCCGGCGTCCCACACCTGTCACTGCCAGATACGGTGTATCTTCGACAAATATCATTTCTGTTTCATTTTTCGGAATCACATTATGGCTCTCTCTGGACGGCATAAAGGACCGTCCAAAAAGATCCGACAAAACACCGGCCGTCTCCCTCGCAGTCACCAACCTTCCCTTCGCCGTATGAGCTTTCATCCGGACTTCCAGCCGGTCCCGCTTGTCCCTGTAAATACTTAAATCTCCCACCTTCACCCGCATGCCCGCAAGTTCCCGTTTGATCACATTTTTCATCTCCTCCGGCACATTTGTTGTCTGCCCCATATCCCCCGCCAGCTGCCGGAAAAGCTCCCCCACCTGCTCCATCTGTCCCGCCAGAACCCGTCTGTTCTGGGCAAGTTGATTTTGAAAACTCATGACCGTACGCGCCATCCGAAGTCCCTGATTTGCTTCCATCAAAAACCAGTCCGGATGAATACATTCCTCCACAAACTCCGCCGGCATCTGATCGATCCGCAGCATTCCCTGCTCCTGCATCTCCATCAGATGGGATACCACCTCGGGACGGTTCACCGCTACCTGTCCCATACAATATTCCCGGTTACTGCATTTATCACAGACCTGTTCTGCCATCTCCTTCATGAGAAGCCTTACATCCCGGCGGTTCACCCCGGACTTTTCTTCACTCTGCTTTTGCAGCACATGGGCAAGCTGCCGGAAAGAATCTGAAAAACCCTCCAGTTTATTTTTCATCTGCAGACCTTCCCGATTTTCTCCTAAGCCCCGATCCCCATAAATAGGAATTCGTATCCGACGAAGCAGCTTGTCCGGTACCGCCGCCAGGATCAGACTGTCTATGACCAGCATTTTGATCATACCCAGCTCGATCATGTCCTTGTTGAGAGTAATCCCAACTCCAAAAGCCCCCAGCAAATAAGCAGACAAGCTCCACATTTTTCCCTTTTCCCGGAATAACGCAGTGATCATTCCCAATAGACAGAGGCTCCCTACGAAGCCTCCCCCCTGTCCCATAAGAGAAAGCATGATTCCCCCGGCCGCTCCAACGGCCGCTCCAACTCCAATGCCATACTGATATCCCGCAAAGGGCACCAGCAAAAGCACCACAAGCACCGTCAGCGAAATATCATGGATCATCACCTCCGGGATCCCATATAACGCCAGCATTCCCATCAATACCAGACTAAGCAGCTGCTCCTGACTGATCTGCCGCCTCCGCGGGAAATGAAACAAATACTGTTGTCCCTCCAGAAAAACTCTCGCCAGTGCGACCACCAGCACAGGCTCCAGTATGGTAAACAAAATGTCCTTCCACTGGTACGGCAAAATCGTATACTGGGTCACGGACAGTACCGCCAAAGTCGCCGCCATCAACCCGGAAGACTGCCAGATACTCCATTTCATTCCTTGTCGTTCCATAAGATTTTTGGCAATAACAACCCCGAGCATACTCACACCATAACGCAGCGCCGCCTCCACCGGCAATGCCGAAAGCATCCCCAGTCCCACCGAACAAAGCAGAGGGATCACTCCTCCGCCCTGAACCAGAGCTCCCGCAAAAAAAGCTGCCCCGGCAGGATTCCGCTCCAGCAGGACCACACGCCCGATCAAAAAACCAAACAACAGCTGCACCAACATTTTTTTATGAATTTTTTTCATGACACATCCCCCTCTGTTTTCGTCAGTGCAACAAAGTATAGAAAAGAGTTTTCGAATTTTTTGTCAAAACCGGGAATCTGTTCCAAAAATTTTTTCGACAAAAATGTGCAAAAAAAGAGCTCCACATTTCTGTGAAACTCTTTTTATTATTTGTCATTTGGTTCAAAAATAATTTCATTAGGATATACCAGCCCCAGCTTATTGCGAGCCACCTCTTCGGTATATTCCTTTGTCTTTGCATAAGACTCATAATCCTTAATCTCAGCCTTCTGTTCCTTCAGCTTTTTCTTTTCCTTTTTAAGCTCTGAAATCTGTGCTGAATACTTTGCTGATTCCGCCTTTAAAGTAATCGTCTTATAAGTGAATGTCCCACAGAGAACACAACATAATACGATCACACCGACAACCGTAAACGGACTCAGTTTCTTTTTGCGTCTTCGTCGTGCCATATACTTTATCAACTCCCCTTGGACCAGCCACATTTCGTCCCCCAACGAAATACAACGGTCAATGCCTCTCAAACAATCCACATCTCGTATAACCGATCAGTAACACATACCAGATATAGTGTTCAAATAAAATGTCAGTGAAACTTGTTCCGAATGCCCATTCCATCTAGCTTTTGCTATTTGGTCCAGTTATTTTACTATACAACATTTTAGCTAATTTCGCAACCCTAAATCCTATTTTTTTATTATATTTGCCCAAGATTCTCTGCATCCCTGTACGTAGAGGAATACTGATCCCTGTCTCATATAGGATTCCTCCCGCAAACATCCCGGCAATCCCATACCACCTGGGAACACCATCGATCATCTGAAAAAAAAGAATAAATACGGGAATACTAAGCAGGCTCCAATATAGCAGGTCCTCTATCCACACCCATATTTTTCCATGGGGTATCAGCCACCGCCAGAGCCGCAGAATGTCATATCCCAACATTAAAAACATTCCGGCGCACAAGGTGGTGATCTGAAAATAAATCTGTTCCTGAATGATCTGTCTCACTGAAACATTCTCCCTAAAAATGATGTTGCTTTCTTCTCCGGATCATTCTTATCAGAATAGGCAAAGCTGTCGATCCTTCCATCTACGTCTACCTCCCCCTTTTCCAGCGACAGACGGTTTACATGAAGTTCATCTCCCTTGATCAGAAGAATCCCCTGCTCCGTCTCCAGATAAACCTCCTTCGCATCAAAGGAAAGAACATCCCTCACCCCGGACATGACTGCTGTACGGCGTCCATTCAGATATACCTTATGTACTCCTCTGTTTTCACGTAAATTTCTATTTTCTTCCATATCCCTGTCTCCATTTCTGTACCGCAAACCTCTTAAGAACAACTGCAAACTACTGCAGGAAAACAAAACCGCCTGCATAACAAATATATATGCAGGCGGCCCCGTGATTATGTTCCTGTCTTTGCTTATTGGAAATCGGTGCATCCGGAGTCTTTCCTAAAGGACACGGTACAATTCCTTTGCTTCATCCTTTTTATATGTTTCTTC
>JBNMJP010000092.1:0-7419 GCA_050873905.1 Jutongia sp.
ATGAAATATGCAAAGGAGCTGATCGAGAAAGGTGAGGCATATTACTGCTTCTGTGATAAGGAGAGGCTGGAGTCTCTCAAGCAGAATATCGGCGGTAAGGAGATCATAGTGTACGACAAGCATTGTCTCCATCTGTCCAAGGAGGAGATCGAGGCGAATCTGGCAGAAGGAAAGCCGTATGTCATCCGTGCCAATGTGCCAAATGAGGGTGTGACTACATTCCATGATGAGATCTACGGAGATATTTCCCAGCCGAATGAAGAGCTGGATGATATGATCCTGATCAAATCAGACGGATATCCAACTTACAATTTTGCCAATGTTATTGACGATCATCTGATGGGAATTACACATGTAGTACGTGGTAATGAGTATCTTTCTTCTGCACCGAAATATACCAGACTTTATCAGGCATTCGGATGGGAGGAGCCCAAATATATCCATTGTCCGCTGATCACCAATGAGGAGCATCAGAAGCTCAGCAAGCGAAGCGGGCACTCTTCCTATGAGGATCTGATCGAGCAGGGATTTTTGTCTGAGGCAGTTGTAAATTATGTAGCACTTCTGGGATGGAGCCCGACAGACAACCGTGAGATTTTCAGTCTGGAGGAGCTGGTAGAGAATTTTGACTACCACCATATCAGCAAATCACCGGCAGTTTTTGATATTGTAAAGCTTAAATGGATGAATGGTGAGTATATCAAAGCGATGGATGATGAGGCATATTATGAGCATGCGCTTCCTGTGATCAAAGAGGTGATCACAAAGGATTACGATCTCAAGAAGATTGCTGATCTGGTTAAGACACGTATCGAGATATTCCCGGATATCAAGGAGAAGATTGACTTCTTTGAGGAGCTTCCGGAGTACGATATCGCAATGTATACACACAAGAAAATGAAGACCAACAGCGAGAATTCTTTGGCAGTATTAAAGGATATGCTGCCGCGTCTGGAGCAGCTGGAGGATTACAGCCATGAGGGTATTGAGGCTGTCTGCAAGGCGTATATTGCAGAGAAGGAGATCAAAAACGGTGTATGCCTGTGGCCTCTTCGTACAGCAGTTTCCGGGAAGCAGATGACACCGGGCGGTGCATATGAGATCATCGAGATCATTGGAAAGGACGAGACGATTGCCCGTATTAAGAAGGGTATCGAGCTGTTGGAAGCAGCCGTTTAGAGTTTTTAAGGTGCGTCCGGTGCGGAAATAGATACTATGTATATCGGGTTTCAAACCGGAGCACATGGGGAAGTGGCGGAAAGGCTTATATGGAGTTAAATGATGCACAGAAAAAGGCGGTCTCTCATTTCGAGGGGCCGATGATGGTCCTGGCGGGTCCGGGCTCTGGCAAAACCAGAGTCATAACCCACCGGGTCCGTTTTTTAATAGAGCAAAAAGGCATAGATCCGTCCAACATTCTTGTTATCACATTTACCAGGGCGGCTGCCGTGGAGATGCGGGAACGTTACCATCAGATGGCACCGGCATATAGTGCGCCGGTTTCTTTTAGTACATTTCATTCTATTTTTTTCACGATTCTGAAACACGCATATCATTATAAGGCGAGCAATATTATCCGGGAGGACATGCGCCGTCAGCTTTTGAAAGAGATTGTGGACGAGACGGACATTGAGATACAGGATGAAAATGAATTCCTGAATGACCTTGGTTCCGAGATCAGCCGTGTGAAAGGCGGTCGGATGGATCTGGCTCACTATTATTCTCCGAATTGTCCGGGGGATACCTTTCGGAGGATCTATGAGAAATATCAGAATGGTCTTGCGAGAAAACGGCTTCTGGATTTTGATGATATGCTTGTATACTGCTATGAGCTTCTGGATCAGCGTCCGGACATCCGCAGGATGTGGCAGAGGCAGTTTCCGTATATTCTCATTGATGAGTTTCAGGACATCAATCAGGTGCAGTATGACGTGGTCAGGCTGTTGGCGCAGCCTCACAATAATCTGTTTATTGTGGGAGATGATGACCAGTCGATCTACGGATTTCGCGGGGCGCGTCCGGATATTATGCAGAGCTTTGTGAAGGAATATTCGCCGGAAATATGCAAATTAAATGTAAATTATAGGAGTAAAGGCGAGATCATTGCTCTGGCGGGACGTGTGATCGGACACAATAAAAATCGTCTGGCAAAAAAGATTGTGGGAACAGAAAAAGATTTTGCAGCAGGTTCTGCAGTGCGAGTACAGGAATTTCAGGGCATGACCGAGCAGAATGAGAAGATTCGGGAGGAGATTCTTTCGTACCGCAATCAGAAGATCCCGTACCGGGAGATGGCGGTGCTTTTCCGCACCAATACGCAGGCGAGAGCCATCAGTGCCAAGCTGAAGGAGTATAATATTCCTTTTGTAATGAAGGAAATGGTGCCAAATCTCTATGATCACTGGATCGTGCGGGATATTCTGACGTATATCCGGGTGGCAATGGGTAACCGGGAGCGTGCAAATATTTTGCGGATCATTAACAGGCCAAAGCGTTATGTCCACAGAAATGCATTGACGGAGCCCTATATTGATCTGAAGGAGCTGGAGCTTTTTTATGAGGATAAGGACTGGATGGTG
Organism: Jutongia sp.; assembly: GCA_050873905.1. Taxonomy (GTDB): domain Bacteria; phylum Bacillota; class Clostridia; order Lachnospirales; family Lachnospiraceae; genus Jutongia. The sequence goes on from JBNMJP010000092.1 coordinate 2,580, forward strand.
GACCGGATCGTCAATCTCCGGGCGGATCTGGGACTGATCGCAGATATGCGTCCCTATGCGGCGGTCAATTTTATCCGTCGGGGCGTGGGATATGACGATTATATCCAGGAATATGCGGAATATCGTGGGATTCGTGCGGCTGATATGTACGAGATTCTGGACGAGCTGCAGGAGGCATCCAAGGGATTTAAAGATTTTGAGGAGTGGTTTGAATATATCCGCAGCTACGGTGAGGAGTTGAAAAAACAGAGCGAAAAAAGTCGTCAGACGGACAATGGACAGCCGGAGGACGCAGTGATGCTTATGACCATGCACGGATCAAAGGGGCTGGAGTTTGAGTGCGTTTTTCTCCCGGATGTCAATGAGGGGATCACACCGTACAATAAAGCCGTGCTCACAGAGGATATTGAGGAGGAGCGCCGGATGTTTTATGTGGCAATGACCCGCGCCAAATCACATCTTCACATTTATTATTTAAAGGAGCGGTTCAGCAAGGAGGTCTCTGTTTCGAGATTTGTCGGGGAAATGCTTGGAACGCCCGACACTGTTTCCGGTACCGCTGCGGAAAAAGCAGGAGCCGCAAGGCAGACGGAAGCGGAATGAGGGAGAGCTGCCGGACAATTCTCTGCGGATGATTCCGGCACAGAATCTGTGGTTTCCTCGGCAGCAGCGAGCTCCCGCATTTCTTTTAGGAGAAAACGATAACGCACATTTGCGGCGTTCATTTCATATATATAGCGGTCAATGAGATCGGGCTCATTCGTGTTCTGGAGTCCCAGCCAGGCATCATTGATGGCCTGTTGACAATCTTTGATCGCTTTTTTGAGAAAATCCTTTCGTTTTGGAGGGATTTTCTTTTTGTTTTTCCAAATTAACTGAATCATAATCATCCTCATTTCTGTTGGTGTTATTATTATCTGTTTTTGTCCCTTGCATCTTATTATATGTTAAGTATAGACATGCCTTTTTGAAAATATACGCAGTTTTTCCGGTGTTTTATAAAATTTTTGGTTTCGTATTGTGACAGGATTGGTCATATGGGGTCGGGACGTGCATATATTTTACAGTGAAGAAACAGAAGTGGGTCGTGTGCTTTTGTTTCTATGTGACAGTCGGAAATTGAAAAATATGAGAGATGCCGTGTCAGAAACGGCAGATGGGAGGAAATTGCAGTGTACAAAGCGGCATTTTTGATTTTGGTTATTATGTTTTTAGTTTGCATATGGGGAAATATGGGCAGAGTGATCATGAATGCAGTCATAAGATGCCTGTTTTGCTTGATCTGCGTCTATTTGTGTAATGATCTGATTCAGTATTTTGGCGGAAATATTGCCGTCAAAATTAACGAAATTACGGTGTGCGTTTCGACACTTTTGGGGATAAGTGGTGTGGCAGGACTTTATGTTTTACAGTTATTTTTTACAATTCATGGATAAAAATTTGGGAAAATTGCACAGATTTCTGACGTTTGACAGCCTCCGGTACGGGTGCTATAGTGGGCGGTACCAAAGCGAAGGGAGGTGACATGATCGACGCTGTTGCAATGACCATATTATGGATTTTGAGTTCGGTCAGTGACCTGCAGGAGTATCGGATACCCAATGATCTGATCCTGGCAGGATGGTTGGCGGCGCTGGTCTGCAGACTGTACATGCAGGGGATTTCCGGAATGGGAGCCGGGATCTGCTGTATTTTGGCGGGAATCCTTATATTACTGCCGGTGTATGGTGTCCACGGAATGGGAGCCGGGGATATTAAGCTTTTGTCTGTGATCGGCGGAATGTATGGAATGAAGCTCTGGATGCAGACCGGGATTGTCTTTGCAATTCTGGCGGCATTATTTTCTCTTGTTTATATGTTGATAAATCGTCTTTTTGTGAATCGAATCCGTTATTTTTTTCAGTTTGTGATTTTAGACCGAAAAAGCCGGTATTATGATGCGGCCAGAGATGGCAGGTCCGTGGTGATTCCATTAGCTCCGGTAATGTCTCTGGCATATTATATCGTTTTGTTGTATCGGTTATCCGGAAAAGTGGGGGTCTGAATATGACAGGGGGGGATTTTTTGAACAAATTATTGGTGGCTTTATATGACACACAGGGATATATGAAAGCTTTGGCAGAATATTTCGGGAAAAAGAATTTTTTGCTGGACAGTCGTCTTTTTACGAAAAAAGAAAGTCTCAATGATTTTTTGAAAGAAAGAGAACCGGATGTATTGCTTTTGGGACAGGATGTGGACCGGACAGGTCTGAAATATCTGGACCGGGTAAAGCATTTGGTCATTTTGTCAGAGGGAAACTGTGTGTCCGAGGGCAGAGAAGATTATCCTCTGATCTTTAAATATCAGTCTGCGGAAAATATTTTAAAGGAAATTTTTGCTATTCTGGAGGGCGCCGCGTCGAAAGAACAGGAATCTGCCGGGAAGGTTCGCGGACAGATGGAAATATGGGGGATGTACCATCCATATCACGCACCATTGACCATGCAGCAGGTTTGTCCGGAACAAGAGGATTCGGTCAAAAGATGTCTGGAGATCAATATGGAGCTTTTAGCCGGGGAGCGGTATGGAGCATTGTCAGGGAATGATCGTGGACTGTCAGAGATTATTTTTTATCTGAAACAGAAAAACGAGAGACTGGCGTTGAAACTGCGGCAGCTGGTACAGACAAGAAATGGAATGGATCACATCCGGCCAGTGACGGATTTTCGGGATCTTTACAGCTTATGCCGGGAGGATGTGGACAGGCTGTTGACGGTGATTGCCAGCGAGACAGGCTATGAGCGTGTGATCTTTGATATTGGATTTTTGACGGATACGGCGTTATATCTGCTGTACTGCTGTGACCGTATTTATATTCCAAAAGCACAGACCTCCTGGGAGGAGGAGCAGGCTGATGGTCTGGAAAAGCTTCTGGTCAAAGAGGGACTGGAGGATGTGTTGGAAAGCATACGTTATATTGCAGTATAGGGAGGCGGATATGGGAGAAAAGCATTTGGAACAGATACAGCAGAAGATTCAGGAGGAGCTTCTGGTTGAATTGGAGCAGGGAGTAAGCTTTCCGGATGAGGAAATGCGTGATGAGATTGAATTACGTGTCCTGAAATATGGACAGATTGAATATCTGACCATTGAGGAGAAGCTGGAGCTTGCCAAAAAAATATTTAATTCCATTCGAAGACTGGATGTTCTGGAGGAGCTTTTAGAGGATCCGGATATTACGGAGATCATGGTCAATGGGCCGGAGCATATTTTCATTGAGAAGGATGGAAAGCTGATGGATTCCGGAAAGAAATTTTCCAGCCAAAGCAAGCTGGAGGATGTGATCCAGCAGATCGTGTCAAAGGTGAACCGTGTTGTAAATGAAGCTTCACCTATTGTGGATGTGCGCTTGCTGGATGGCTCCAGAGTAAATGTGGTGCTGCCGCCGGTTGCATTGGATGGACCGGTTATGACGATCCGGAGATTTCCGGAGACGCCTTTTCATATGGACAAGCTGCTGGAGCTGGGGAGCATTACGCAGGAGGCGGCGGATTTTTTACGGACACTGGTGGAGGCAAGATACAATATTTTTATCAGTGGAGGGACAGGATCCGGAAAAACTACTTTTTTAAATGTTCTTTCCAACTATATTCCGTCCAACGAACGCATTGTGACGATTGAAGACTCTGCGGAGCTTCAGATCCGAAATGTTGCCAATCTTGTAAGGCTGGAAACGAGAAATGCCAATCTGGAAGGGAAAAATGCCGTGACGATCCGTGATCTGGTGCGCTCGGCCCTTCGCCAGAGGCCGGATCGGATAATTATTGGAGAGATCCGGGATGCGGCGGTGATCGAGCTTTTGAGTGCCATGAATACCGGTCATGACGGAAGTATTTCCACAGGACATGCAAACAGTCCGGCAGATATGTTGCGAAGAATGGAGACACTGGTGCTGACCGGAATGGAGATTCCGCTGGCGGCTGTCAGGAGCCAGATTGCCTCTGCAATTGAAATTGTGGTACAGCTGGGAAGACTTCGGGACAAGTCCCGAAAGGTGCTGGAAATTGACGAAGTCTGTGGGATCGTTCAGGGAGAAATTGTCCTGCGGCCGCTTTATCAGTTTCAGGAGACAGAGGAGAGTACCAGAGAGAGGGTGGAGGGGAGATTAATGGCCACAGGTAACTCTCTGGAAAATCGCAGAAAGCTTGTTATGGCGGGAAAGGAGAAGGCGGTTGAGAAAGCGTAAGCAGCAAATGGACATGGTTCGCTCGGGGTTGGCGCTTTTAGCACTTCTGATACTGTTTTACAGAAGTGTTTTGTGGGTCGTAGTTTTGTGGATACCATTATTTTATCTGCAATACCGCCGTCTGCAGAAGAAGTGGGAGGAGGAACGGCGCTGGCAGCTGAATCTGGAATTTAAAGAGGGACTTCAGGGAATTGCGGCTGCTTTAAATGCCGGATATTCCATAGAAAATGCCATTGAGGAGAGCCAAAGAGACCTAAAGATTTTGTATGGACAGGATTCGCCGTTATGCTGGGAGTTTCAGATCATGCTGGAGCAGCTGCGGCTGAATCGTCCTGTGGAACAGGTGATGGACGAATTTGCGGTCAGAAGTGAGGTCACAGATATCAAAAGCTTTGCAGAGGTATTTCGGACTGCGCGAAGATCCGGGGGCAATCTGGTGTCCATAACCAGAGCCTGCGCGGAACGAATTGCAGAAAAGATAGAGGTCAGCAGGGAAATACACACTCTGATTGCCGGAAAGCAAATGGAGGGGAGAATTATGAATGTCGTACCTTTGGGGATGATATTTTATTTCTGGATCTGTTCTCCGGGATTTCTGGACTGCTTTTATGG
>JBNMJP010000093.1:0-7402 GCA_050873905.1 Jutongia sp.
GAGGTACTCTATTCCAATGAGGAGGCAGACCGCATTTTGGATTGTCTGGAGCAGGAAGAGAGCAAACGGGAACTGGAGGATTTAAAAGAGCTTGCCCAAAAGCAGGAATACCTGTTTTTGGATAAATGTGCATCCGGGGACGGAGAGAAGCATCACACAAAGGAAAAGTGTGTTTATGAGCTGGCACTGCATGACATTTCCAAAGGAGAGACAAATTACGGACAGACTCTGACCATGGCAGAGATTACGGATCGGTATTATTACACGGAGCGTCTGCAACGTGATCTGAGGCGTAAGACCAAGGAGGTGGTGCGGATCCAGCGTGATATTATCGGTAGCTTTGCGGCTATGATCGAAGCAAGAGACGGCATTACGGGATTACATATCAAGAATACCGGGAATCTTGTGCGTGCGCTTGTCAATGTAATGGCAGTGGATAAACGTTACAGGGATATCATTACGCCGGAATATGCAGACATGGTAGCTGCTGCGGCGAGACTTCACGATATTGGAAAGATTGCCATTCCAGACCGTATTCTCCAGAAGGAAGGAAAGCTCACCGAGGAGGAATTTGCGATTATGAAAACGCATCCTCAGGAGGGAGCCAAAATCCTCAAGCATACCCTGAAGGATCTGGAAAACGATACTTATTGTGAGATTGCATATGATATGGCAATGTATCACCATGAGAAATATAATGGTGCCGGTTATCCGGAGGGAATCAAGGGAGAAGAAATTCCATTGTCCGCCCGGATCATGGCAGTGGCAGATGTCTATGATGCTCTTCGTTCCAAACGTCACTACAAAGAGGGATTTTCCAAAGAAAAAGCAGTTGCCATTATGGAGGAAAGCAAGGGCAGCCATTTTGATCCATATATTGATGAACTGTTTTTGAAGCATATTGATGAGATGGAGGCTGTGATCGACACAGGATATCATAAGCAGGAGGAGAATTCCGCAAAAGAAATGAATAAGGAACTATAAAATAAATTACAAATAAACGATAGAATCAGAGGATAAAACAGCGTTCCGGCCAGAACTTTGATATGCGCCCACCTGAGTGACAAGTTTTTATTATTTCACTTGTCTGCCTGGAAAGGTGCATATCATTTCTGACCGGAGATGCTGTTTTTAGTGTATAGGAAAATGTTCGTAACGTCGTGTGAGCAAGGGCAAAATGCTGATTTTCCCCTTTTTATTTATTCGCACGAAGGCAAAGTGGGTGCAATGCAGGTTTGCCCATGGCTAACATCTTTTTTTATCAATCTGCGGATTGTATGCGTAGAAATTCTTTGGATTTCTTTGATCCTGAATACGGCGCAGACATTCTCCGAATCTCTGGAAATGCACGATCTCACGCATCCGCAGGAAACGGATTGGATCTGCGACCTCCGGATCTTTCACAATACGCAGGATATTGTCGTAGGTCAGGCGGGCTTTCTGCTCCGCCGCCATATTCTCGTAGAGGTCGGTGATGGTATCACCGGTGCTCTGGAACTGACTGGCACTGAATGGCTCTCCGCTGGCGGCCTGCGGCCAGATGGCGAGAGTGTGGTCAATATAATATTTGTCAAAACCGGAGGCCTTGATCTCCTCTGGAGTAAGATCTTTGGTGAGCTGGTGGATGATGGTTGCGACAATTTCCAGGTGGCCTAATTCTTCGGTGCCTATATCTGTCAAGGCCCCGGCCACCTTGCGGTCCTCCATGGAATACCGCTGTGACAGATAGCGCAGTGCGGCTCCGGCTTCCCCGTCGGGACCACCGTATTGACTAATGATCACCATTGCCGCCTTCGGATCGGTTCGTGTGATATGAACCGGATACTCCAGTCTTTTTTCATAATTAAACATATCATAAACTCCATTCTCATTTTATTTCATAGAAATTTCCAAATCTCTTAACGCTCCCAAGGCCATGGTGTCTCCACCCAGGTCCAGTAATCCTTACAGTTTACCTGGTCTGCCTGCAGAGGACCGTATTTACGGCTGTACTCCTCCACTGCCTCCTGGCGCTGCTTCTTCACCATCTGGTAATAGCTCAGCGCAACTTTATCGCAGGGATGAGTGTCCAGATACAGATTTGTCTCGGTGAGAGCAAAGCTGACCTGGGAAATAAACTTCAATAATCTCATCTGATCTTTGCTCATAATCTGCCTCCTTTTCCACAACCCTGAGGGATGCAGCCATAAAATTGTAAATTCAGTTCAGGGAAGATCGTTCCGTTTGCAAGGCCGTCACAGGGATCGTAGATCTTATTCCATTGCTGCCACGGTACATAGCCCATAGCCAGTGGCATACCGTACAATGGGTCGGTACAGCAGTCCCCGGCAGAATCATTCTGGCACTGGTTTGCTATCTCGGACTGACTCATGCCGCAGGTGTTTTCATGATCCGGCATGCTGCTGCAGGAGCAGGAATTCTGCATTTGATCGCAGCTTCCCATACCACACGAACAGCCTCTGTTTCCACGGCAGTTTCCATTGCCGCGGCATCCATTCATTGTGTTCATAATATACATCCTTTCTAAATGTTTTCGAAAATATAAGGAATATTTTCTGGTTACATTTAATATATGCGGTGGTATAGACTAAGTGCGGGCAAAAGTAATAAGTTTGATTATTCTAAGAATATCTGCGATCCGTTTGCAGAGCGGAAGAATAGAAATAGTAACAGAAATGTGAGATATGAAAGGAACATGTAAAAACAGGATTTAACATATGTAAAAACTCACATAATTAGCCGGATTTCGTTGACTTTCCTCCGGGCAATTCTTATACTCAGCTTGTAATTACCGTCAGGAAGCTATGAAAAGAAATGAGGATTTATATGAAGAAAAAGAGTTTATGGAGAATGTTTTGGGGTTGTTTATTGGTGGCATCTCTTATCATTACTGCCACAGTATCTTATCTGAAGGCTCCGTCTACAGTATCTGCTGCAGATGAAGGGCTGGATTATGCAGTTGTTAAAAATGTAGCAGATTTCCGCAAATATATTGATAACAGTTATCCGGCAAGTACACAGGATATCATTGAGTCGGACTGGTCGGGGGAAACGCCGTTATATCAGTTTACGCTTCCTTCCGATGGAACACTTCTGGTCGCAGTAGTATCGGATCAGGGATATGCCAAGGGAGAGCTTTACAGGGATCCTGCGATGGCTTCGTCTTTGCCGGAAGCAGCAGGCTGTGATTCCAGCCGGGATGACATTGCTGCTTATGAATTGACTGCTGGAACCTATTATTACAAGGCGGTACGCTGGAATGGACAAAATGCTCTTGGTATTGCTACATATTTGGGCTTTATTCCCAAAAATGCAAGCGGAGTCATCTACACTGACATCCAGACAACGTATGATGAGGACACAGATATCACGCTGGGAAGCTATAGCGGCAAAAAGGAGCTTGCTTCCTTTATTAAAGACGGTGGAGGTGCCGTAAGCGAGGACAGCGTTACGACAGACTGGAAAGGCTACAGTGATGTTCACAGCTTTTCCGTCAAGGAAAGCGGATGGCTTTTGGTGAAACCTGTCTGTGAAAATGATTATATTAACTGGGAGCTGTATTCTGATCGTACATTAATGTCCTGCATATTCCGTAAAGAGACTGTTTTAAGTACCGGGGATGAAGTATATGCCTGCTATCTGAATCCCGGTATCTATTATTACCGTGGCAGCCGCTGGAATGGTACGGGAACTCTGAGCTTCCAGACATACCTTGGATTTGTGGCGGATGCTCCGAGATTCTCTGTTGTTTCCAATGCACTCATATGGAAGGAAAGCCGTTGTCAACGTGGTTGTGAAAAAAAGAAAGTAACTAAAACGAATCAAGAACTATGAAAAGACAGGGATTTGCAAATATGCAGATTCCTGTCTTGCAATTTTCCCAGAAAATATTATACTTAAAGGGATAATGTAAACAACGATACAACGCACGCACACATTCCCGGAGGAGTGTGTGGGATTGGAGGAAAAATGAAAGAGCTAAAGCCGATGAAGGAAGGAAAGGTACGGGAGATTTACGACAACGGAGACAGTCTGATCATGGTTGCAACAGACAGAATAAGCTGTTTTGACGTGATCCTTCATAATGAAGTGACCAAAAAAGGAACCGTATTGACTCAGATGTCAAAGTTCTGGTTTGACCTGACACAGGACATTCTGCCAAATCATATGATTTCAGTCGATGTGAAGGATATGCCGGAGTTTTTCCAGCAGCCGAAGTTTGATGGAAACAGTATGATGTGCCGTAAGCTGGAAATGCTTCCAATCGAGTGCATTGTTCGAGGATATATTACAGGAAGCGGCTGGGCAAGCTATCAGGAGAATGGCACGGTCTGCGGTATTAAGCTGCCGGAGGGTCTGAAGGAGTCTGACAAGCTGCCGGAACCGATCTACACACCATCTACCAAAGCAGAGATCGGAGATCATGATGAGAATATTTCTTATGAGCAGAGCGTGGCTCATCTGGAGAAGTATTTCCCGGGCAAGGGCGAGGAGTATGCGCAGAAGCTTCGTGATTACACCATTGCATTATATAAGAAGTGTGCGGATTATGCTTTGGAGAAAGGCATTATCATTGCAGATACCAAGTTTGAGTTTGGTCTCGATGAGGATGGCAATATCGTTCTCGGTGATGAGATGCTGACACCGGACAGCTCCAGATTCTGGCCTGCAGAGGGATATGAGTCTGGTCATGGACAGCCATCCTTCGACAAGCAGTTTGCCCGCGACTGGCTCAAGGCAAATCCGGACAACGACTGGACTCTTCCGGAGGATATCGTGGAGAAGACCATCTCCAAATATCTTCAGGCATATGAGCTTCTGACAGGTAAGAAGCTGTAATAAAGGAGACGACTTATTATGAATATGACACAATTTGAAGGCTATAAATATATTGACGGCGGTGTTTGTGCTTCTCAGGGATTTCAGGCAAACGGTCTTAACTGCGGGCTGAATCCCGACAAGGAGAAGAATGATCTCGGCATGGTATACAGCAAGGTGCCTTGCCAGACAGCGGCTGTCTATACACAGAATAAGGTCAAGGGTGCACCGATCCTTGTGACGAAGAAGCATCTGGAGGCCGGAAACGGAGTGACCCATGCGGTTCTTGTAAATTCCAAGAATGCCAATACCGGTAATGCAAATGGGGAGCAGGTGGCAGCCGAGACATCCCGGCTGGCAGCAGACGCTTTGGGGATTACAGAGGATCAGGTGGTGGTTGCATCCACAGGTGTGATCGGACTTCCGATGTCTACGGCTCCTTTTGCAGGTCATATGAAGGAGCTGGTGGATGGTCTCAGTGAGTCAGGCAATGACGCGGCGGCCACAGCAATTATGACTACCGATACCGTGAAGAAGCAGGTGGCAGTAGAGTTTGAAATTGATGGCAAGACATGTCATCTGGGCGGTATGGCAAAGGGAAGCGGCATGATTCATCCGAATATGGCAACAACCTTGAATTTCATCACCTCCGATGTGGCGATCAGCCATGAGATGATCCAGAAGGCACTGGATGAGATCGTCAAGATTACATACAACTGTCTGAGCATTGACGGAGATACTTCTACCAATGATATGGTCAGTGTGATGGCAAACGGTCTCGCGGGCAATGAGGAGATCCGCACGACAGATGCGGCTGGATTTGCTGTGTTTAAGCAGGCGCTTTATATTGTGATGATGAACATGACACGTATGCTTGCAAAGGACGGAGAAGGAGCAACGAAACTTTTAGAGTGTACTTGTAAGGGAGCTCCGGATCAGGAAACGGCGATCATTGTTGCCAAGAGTGTGATCCGTTCCCCATTGTTTAAATGTGCAATGTTTGGAGAGGATGCCAATTGGGGCCGTGTATTGTGTGCCATTGGCTACGCGGATGCAGATTTTGCCATTGATACCATGGATGTGGATCTTTCGTCTGCGGCAGGTACTCTGGAGGTGTGCAGAAACGGTGCGGGCATTGATTTTTCCGAGGAGTTTGCGGCGAAGGTGCTGGCAGAGGATGAGATTTATATTGACATTGATCTGAAACAGGGAGACGGCTCGGCCAAAGCATGGGGCTGTGATCTCACCTATGACTATGTCAAGATTAATGGAGATTATCGTTCTTAAACGCTTTACCATTTCGGTAAAATCGGGTATGATATAGAAAACAATATGATGCAAGGGCCAGAGCAGATTGCAATGGATCGATCTGTGGCCAATATGAGCCGCTGTTATATTGACACAGCGCAGGAGATCGGCGGGTCAATATAGCGGCGGCTTCTTGTATGTCATATATAAAAAGGAAAGGTGGAAATATCAGATGAAGTATATTTATGGGGTAGACTTAGGTGGAACAACAGTAAAGATGGGGCTTTTTGACGAGGAAGGCAATATGCTGGAAAAGTGGGAGATCGTGACCCGCAAGGAGAATAACGGCGAGCTGATCCTGCCGGATATTGCAAAGGCGATTGCCGACAAGAATGAAGAGAAATCCATTGACAAAGCGGATGTCATTGGTATTGGTATGGGTGTACCTGGACCGATCACAGAGGATGGCCGTGTGCTGAAATGTGCGAATCTGGGATGGGGCATTTTCTCTGTGGCAGATGAGCTTCGCAAGCTGACCGGTGTAGAGAAGATTAAAGTGGGCAATGACGCAAACGTAGCGGCTCTCGGAGAGCAGTGGCGCGGAGGCGGCAGAGGCTTTGACAGCATTGTTATGGTCACTCTTGGTACCGGTGTTGGCGGCGGAATCATCCTGAACGGCAAGATCCTGACCGGAAGCAACGGTGCAGCAGGCGAGATCGGTCATTTGCTGGTAAATCCTCATGAGACACGTACCTGTGGCTGCGGCAAGAAGGGCTGTCTGGAGCAGTATTCTTCCGCAACGGGTATCACCAGAATGTCCAAGGAGAAGCTGGAGCAGACCGATACACCGTCAGAACTTCGCCAGTATGATCATCCGATCACCGGACTGGAGCTGTTTAAGGCATACAAAAACGACGATGCTCTGGCAAAGGAGATCGTGGATACCTTCTCCAGTTATCTGGGTAAGGGACTTTCTCATGTGGCAGCCGTGGTAGATCCCCAGGCATTTGTCATCGGCGGCGGTGTATCCAAAAACGGACAGATCGTTCTGGATGTGGTACAGGAAAAGTACGAGCAGGATGTGATGTTTGCACTCAAGGGCAAGGAGTTCCGTCTGGCAGAACTTGGTAATGATGCCGGTATGTATGGAGCTGTGAGAATGGTTTTATCATAAAAAAATATATTTTTTCAATGAAAATACTGTGAATTACTTTCATTTTTTGGAAAAATGTGTTATAATACATTTATCTAACGGATAGATGACACGAGATTTTGAAGCTGACATATATTTATAGAAAGCAGAGGTGATTATTGTGTTTGATTTTTTAAAGAAAAA
>JBNMJP010000094.1:0-7398 GCA_050873905.1 Jutongia sp.
TAAGCATACCACCAGGAACCTGGTAACGTAATGTCTGAATATTAACACCAAGAACTTTTGTATTCATAAGACCGCTCTTTAATGCTTCCTCACGCATTGGACGGAAGTAATCGGCGATCTCTGCCAGCTTATCAAGGTCAAGACCGGTATCATATGGTGTGCCCTTGAATGCCTCAACCATAACCTCTGTAGCAGGCTGGCTGGTACCCATAGCAAATGGAGAGATTGCGGTATCAATGATATCACAGCCTGCCTCTACTGCCTTCATATAGGTCATAGAAGCAACACCGGAGGTGTAATGGGTATGCAGGTCGATCGGAATATCAACGGACTCTTTCAGTGCCTGAACAAGCTCAGTAGCTTTAACAGGAACTAAGAGACCTGCCATATCCTTGATACAAAGGGACTTGGCACCCATGTCCTCAATTCTCTTTGCCATATCCTTCCAGTAATCCAGAGTATATGCATCACCCAGAGTATAGGAAAGGGCGATCTGTGCATGACCGTTTTCTTTGTTGGCTGCCTTTACTGCGGTCTCCAGATTACGGAGATCGTTCAGACAGTCGAAGATACGGATAATGTCAATACCGTTTGCGATAGACTTCTGTACGAAGTACTCTACCACATCATCTGCATAATGGTTGTAACCGAGGATATTCTGTCCACGGAAAAGCATCTGCAGCTTTGTGTTTTTGAAACCGTCTCTTAATTTACGAAGTCTCTCCCATGGATCCTCCTTGAGGAAACGAAGGGAAGCATCAAATGTAGCACCACCCCAGCACTCTACTGCATGGTATCCGATCTGATCCATCTTGTCTACGATCGGAAGCATCTGCTCTGTGGTCATTCTGGTGGCAATCAGAGACTGATGAGCATCACGCAGAATGGTTTCTGTTATTTTTAAAGGTTTCTTTTCAATAGATTTCTCTTTATTAGCCATGATTCTCCTCCAATTCTAAATTCCAAAGATTGCCATAAATACACCGGCTGCCACAGCAGTACCGATAACTCCGGCAACGTTTGGTCCCATTGCATGCATCAGCAGGAAGTTTGTAGGGTCTGCTTCTGCTCCAACCTTCTGGGATACACGAGCCGCCATTGGAACGGCAGATACACCGGCAGAACCAATCAAAGGATTGACCTTGCCCTTTGTGACGAAGCACATCAGTTTTCCGAATAATACACCGGAAGCGGTACCGATTGCGAAAGCAACCAGACCAAGACCAACGATCTTTAAGGTACTGAGTCTTAAGAATGCCTCAGCAGATGTTGATGCACCTACAGAGGTACCAAGCAGAATAACAACGATGTACATCAATGCATTGGATGCTGTCTCTGTCAGCTGTTTTACTACGCCGGACTCCTTGAACAGGTTACCAAGCATCAACATACCTACCAGAGGAGCGGTTGTCGGCAGAAGCAGACATACAACGATCGTTACGATGATAGGGAAAAGAATCTTCTCCAGCTTGGATACAGGACGAAGCTGCTCCATTTTAATCTTACGCTCTTTTTCTGTGGTAAAGAGCTTCATGATCGGTGGCTGGATGATCGGCACCAGTGACATATAAGAATATGCCGCCACGGCGATCGGTCCCATGTACTCCGTCTGCTTTAACTTACCGCAGAGGAAAATAGAGGTAGGACCATCGGCACCACCGATGATTGAGATAGCGGCAGCTGCCTTATCATTGAATCCCCAGAGGATTGCAATAAGATAAGCGGAAAAGATACCGAACTGTGCGGCAGCACCTAACAAAAAGCTCATTGGATTCGCGATCAGCGGACCGAAATCTGTCATGGCACCGACTCCAAGGAAGATCAGTGATGGCAGGATACTCCACTCATCGAGAATATAGAAATAATGTAATAATCCACCAACGCCATTGGAGGTGTCCTCCGGATTAGCCATGATGTCCGGATAAATATTTACCAGGATCATACCAAAGGCAATCGGAACCAGCAACAATGGCTCATACTCTTTTTTGATCGCTAAATAGAGAAAGACACAGCCTACCAGGATCATCAGGTAGTTCCCGGGAGTCAGCGAGGTGAACGCTGTCTGGCCGGCCAGATTCTCAAGCGTTGAGATAATATAATCCAAAGTTATTCCCTCCTAAAATTAGTTCAGTGTTGCAAGTACAGCACCAGCTTCAACAGAATCTCCGGCAGCAACATCGATGCTTGCTACAGTACCGTCTTCAGGTGCAACAACCTCATTCTCCATCTTCATAGCCTCAAGAATAAGGATCACATCACCCTTCTTCACTGCCTGTCCGACAGATGCCTTTACAGAAAGGATCTTACCCGGCATTGGTGCGTTTACTTTCACAGCGCCTGCACCTGCAGCCTTTGGTGCTGCCGGCTTTGCTGCCTTAGGAGCAGCCTTTGGTGCGCTTGCTGCAGCAGGAGCTGCAGAGCCTGTTCCCTCTTCTACAGTTACGTCATAAACAGTTCCATTTACTGTAATTGTATAATTCTTCATGATAATCCTCCATTTAATAAATTCAATCGTTTATTTGTTATCTATTATCGACGGATAATAGAACGAACAACAAGTCCGTCTGCGCTTTCTGTCTCAGAAGCAGCGGCAATGGCTGCGGTGATCACAGCAACTAATTCCAGGTCGTCCACCAGATTCTCAGGTTCAGAAGCGATCGGTGCTGCCGGTGCGGCAGGTGCTGCCACAGGAGCTTTCGCAGCTTTTCCTTTACCGATAACACCAATGAATTTGAAGCAGCTGATCAGGAGACTGATAAAGATCAGTACCAGGAATACGATAGACATACTCATGATCGTATTCAGACCTGCTTTCTCCATTTTCTGGCCCAGAGTTTTATATTCATCAAACTTGAATGAATAATTGCCACTGTCATCTGTCTGGATCTTGCCGTCCTTATCAAAGGTCAGACTTGCAAGAACTTTATCTCCGCTTTCGCAGAGGATTGTCTCTGTTACGGTAGCAGAATCTGTTGTGATCGTAAACTCTGTTTTTTCTTTTTTCTTTAATCCCTTATACTGTGCTTTCTGCTTTGCGTAAAGCTTGTACTGTGCAAGGGTTGTATCATCCATCTGATCCTTATAGGTGGAAATGGTTCCCTCAAAATCTGCAGCAAACCAGTTTGTCAGGAAACTGTCTGTCTGCTGTTCCAGAGTTTTCTTGTCAAAGTTTTCATTTCCACGGACTAAAGAACAGCCGGATACCATCAATACACAGGATAAAACACAGAAAAATAATAATAATTTTCTTTTCATAAATGCCTCTCCTTCTTAGATGGTTCCATGCTTCTTGCCGATTGGATACTCACTTTTTGTGAACAGAAGCTCAAATGCGAAAATTAACTGTTTTCTGGCTGCCTCAGGGCTGATGATGGAATCAATATAGCCTCTGGCTGCAGCAGCCTCTGTGCCGGACTGGGCAGCAAACTCAGCGGCCTTAGCGGCAATGTCTGCGTCCTTATCATCGGCATACATGATCTTGGCAGCAACCTGTGCATCCATCATACCGATCTTTGCATCAGGAAGGGCAAATACCATATCTGCACCGATATGTTTGGAGTTCATGGTGATGTATGCGCTTCCGTAAGCATTTCCTGTGATCAGGTTTACCTTAGGGACATCTGCCTCAGCAAATGCAGCGGTAAGGGCAGCAGCCTTGGAAGCAATGGTCTTCTCCTCTTCTACTGTAGTAGCAAAGCCTTCTACATTTGTCAGGGTCAGAACCGGAATATTAAAGGCATCACATGTCTTGATAAAGGAAGCGGCCTTGTCACATCCGTCAGATGTCAGGCGTGCTTCAAAGCTCTCCTGCTCGCTGCCGTCCTCGCCATAAACAGCGGTTCTGTTGGCAACGCAGCCTACGGTCATACCGTCAAGACTGATAAAGCCTGTGACCATTTCCTTTGCGAAATCCTTCTTTAACTCAAGGAAGAAGTTGTTGTCGCCCAGATCCTCCAGTGCGGCAGCAGGATCCTTGATCTCAGCGGCAAAATCAGGAACCAGACGATTCAGATCATCCAGGCACTCCTCCATGCCACCGATCTCGTTGTTGTTCTCAGGGAGAATACTAACGAGATTGCGTACGTTTTCAAATACCTCAGCCTCTCCATCGCAGATCACATCTACTACAGACGCTGTCTTCTGGAAATCAGCAGATGCGGTATCCAGCTTATCGGTGTAATTGCCCTCCAGTGTGTTTGGAGAGTTTACGAAAAGCTTACCGTTGTTCTGCTCCATAAAGGTAAAATCGCTCATTGCAGCCATAACGGCCACACCACCACCACAGTTACCAAAGATGGCACTGATCTGTGGGATCACTCCGGAAGCCTTTGCTTTCATTTTGTAGATCTGACCAAATCCTGCAAGGGCATCTGTGGACTCCTGAAGACGCATTCCTGCGCAGTCGATCAGACCGATCACAGGTACTCCTGTCTTCATTGCAAGCTCATAGATGTGTGCGATCTTCTTTGCATGCATCTCTCCGATCGTACCATTCAGTGCAGATGCGTCCTGGCTGTATACATAGACAGGATTGTTCTGGATCAGTCCATATCCGGTGATGACACCATCTGCCGGTACGGATTTCTCCTGCATGTTGAAATCTGTGCTTCTTTTGGTAATACCAGCACCGAGTTCAACAAAACTATTCTCGTCAACTAAAGACGCAATACGGTCTTTTGCTGACATAGTGTTTGAGTTACTCATGTTTTGACCTCCTATATAGTAGTAATAATAATAACAAATTTACACCAAGTATAAGTGTATCTCTTTTGGACAAAAATGGCAACCGTTTTTTCGCCATTTTTTTGTTCCGGGAAGAAAAAAGAATGATTTTACCGTTTCTTCATATAATTAGGTAATTCTATATGAAATACAGGGTAATATCATGCAAAAAATCATAAGTTTTCTTTTACTTGTCTTTTGTGTTTTTCTTTTGGCAAAACCATTAATAAATCATATGGAAATACAGGAAAAAGCCTTTTTGGAACCATCACAGAAGCCGATGGCATCCTATACACCGGTCATTCGTATGACGGCATCGGAGCTTGGCTCCCGTGTGGCTGCTTCTACCCCGTCCTCTCTTTATGCAAAGGCATACTGTGTGATGGATAAAGACTCCGGAAGGCTTTTACTCTCCCAAAATGAGAATGAAAAAATGCCGATGGCAAGCACCACAAAGATCATGACCTGTATTCTGGCACTGGAATCCGGCCGTTTGGATGAGCTGGTTCCCGTATCAGCTTATGCCGCATCCATGCCGGATGTTCAGCTGAATATCCGGGAAGGGGAAAAATACCGTCTGAGGGATCTGTTGTATTCCCTGATGTTAGAATCCCATAATGATACGGCGGTTGCCATCGCAGAATATCTGGGAGGATCCGTGGAAGGTTTTGCAGAGCTGATGAACAAAAAGGCGGAGGAGATCGGCTGCGTCTCCACGCATTTTGTCACGCCCAACGGTCTGGATGATCCGGAGCATTATACTACCGCAAAAGAGCTTTGTATGATCGCCGCCTATGCGATCCAGAACAAAGAATTTCAGAATGTGATCCAGACACCGCAGTACCAGTTTCAGGATGCGTCCGGAAAACGCAGTTTTCATGTGTCCAATCACGATGCCTTTCTAAGTATGTATCAGGGGGCCTTGGGAATCAAAACCGGTTTTACAGGCAACGCAGGTTATTGCTTCTGTGGTGCTGCCACAAAAAATAACCGCACTCTGGTATCTGCTGTTCTTGCCTGTGGCTGGCCGCCCCATAAGACATATAAATGGTCTGATACCATAAAGCTTATGGATTATGGTTTTGAAGGCTTTCAGACCTGTGAGATCCCGGCAGATCAGAATACATGGGAGCTGCCTGTGGAAAATGGACAGGATCATGGTGTTACGGTTTCTATGCCAAAAGAAGATACGGACAGTCTGCAGATGCCCCTCCGGGTAGATGACGTCGTGGAAATCCGGACGTCTCTGCCGGAGAAGCTGACTGCACCTGTCCGCAGCGGGGATATCGTGGGGAGTCAGGAAATCCTGCTGAATGGAGAGGTCTTAACAACTTCCCCTATTTATACAGAGCAGGATGTTGCCGCCAGAGATTTCCCCTATGTGTTAAAACATATTTTTCGGAATTATGTGTTTTCGTGATCCATGACGACAGATTATTTGCTGCTGCCGTTTTTGGTTTCGTTTCCGGCTTCTGTGTCAGAGACAGAACCTCCGTTGGAAAACTGGAAGCTAAAGATTGTTACGCCTAAGATCACGACACCTACAATGACTAAAATAATAGTTGTACCCATAATAATCTCCTTTTCTGCACATAACGTGCCACTATTCAATTTTCAAGTTAAATGAATGAAAGGTACACAAAAGAAACCTGTCTTGACAGGCAGAGTACCTTTAGAAAGAAAAAGAGATTTTTTCCCCATCCTTATTATGTATAAAATGTATGATCTGTGCAAGACGATGTGTCGTAGATCGATAGAATGCCGGTTCATAGCTTCTCCTGGCAAAAAAGACACAGAAACAGAATATGATCGCCGTATATAACAGCAGTAAAAGCTGCTGCTGCCGTCCATCCTGACGGAAGGACACCGGGCGTGATGCCTCAAGCTTTGGCTGCAGGATGCGGATGCCAAGCTGCTCCGGACTGCAAAGATCCGGCGATTCTGTCTGCATGGAAGAAAGGGTGGAAAGCATGCTTTCACGGTGGAAATGATCCGGGGTGTCCATCTGGGCGATTCTGGTAACATCCGTACCAATCCCGGAAATAAGCACAAAAAAGAGCATGACAACGATCAGCCAGCGCTGTTTTCGTAACTGTTTCATGGGACACCCTCCTTTCATCATAATATATGCAGAAGATACCGGTTCATGCTTAACAACGTACTGCCTGTTCCGGCATATTGCGCTCTCCCAGCTTTACTGCCTTGCATACTCTGCGGTAAACCTGATCGCAGACCTCCACGGACTTCATGTCCTTGTAATCCTCATAATAAAGAGGCTTCAGAAAGTACACCTGCGTACGTACACGCCGCAGGGAATTTAAGTCATATACCTTCCAGGAATCCACCAGAGCTACCGGGACAATGGGTACTTTTGCCTTCATGGCGCTTTTGAAGGTGCCGGGCTTAAAGGGATCCACATGATTGCCGTTGCGGTGCTTATAGCCTCCTGCCGGAAAGATAATGAACTTCCGGCCCTGTGCCGTCTCTGCGGAAACCTCCTGAATAATCTTGGCGGCCTGACGGATATCATGGAGCTTGATGCGCTTTCCTTTCACCAGATCAATAAACTGGCTGACTAACGGCATATGGGATCTGGCATCATCCATCACTACCGAACATGGCAGAGGATGACCGTACATGATCCCCAGAGCATCGTACTTCCCCTGATGATTGGGA
>JBNMJP010000095.1:0-7375 GCA_050873905.1 Jutongia sp.
GACCCATATTATCAAAGTATAACATATCTTTCCTGTTTCGTCCAGTACACGGGTGGTCATCTATTGATTTAATTCGTCCGGTAATTCCCGCCTTCTGGTGCCGATCAAAAGCTCCTGATTATACTGCAGATAACGTTCGCACGGATGCTGTGCAAAAAACTGCACCGCCTCTGTCATCAGAGTCAGTTCCGTGACAAATAATATCATTTCCTGTCCGTTTCCAAAGGCATTTTCCATAAAATCAAATGCTGCCTCCACAGACGTTTCTCCCTGCTGCTCCAAAGCCTCCAGCTGCTTCCGGCATTTTTCAAAGCCCTCCACTGCCTCTCCAAATGCCTCTCTTGCCTCTGCTGCCCCCGGCTGAAATGCCGCCATCTCCCGGATCAGACTCTCATTTTCCCGAAGTACAGAATGTTCCACCAGCTCTGCTCTCTCTGCCTCCTGATTCCCGGCTGTCAGCTTTTCCAGAAGTATTTTGTATTGTTCTGCAGGAGTCCTCTGTGTGTTCTCCTCCTTTAGAGTATGCTGATATTCCTTTAAATAGTCATACCACCGGTCTGTTTTTCTTTTCTGCCGGCAGATCTGTCCCAGCTTTCCCTGAAGCGCATCCGTCAAAAGCCCCACAACGCTGACGCGCTCATCAAACGCTGCCTGAAAAAGTCTTGTGTAGACCTCCGTGCGGACATGACCCTGCAGGATCTCCGGAATCCCATAATCATCCTGATACTTATGATACAGCTCCAGATATGCCGCCACATCCTCTGCCACATCGTGGTGGCGAAGAAACTCATAAACGATCTCCTCCCCTGTAGAAAGCCCCAGTTCCTCATAGGCATAGAGCAGCTGGCTTAAATCCTCCCAGCCTCTGGCTGTCACAAACTGCAGACCATCTACATCCGCCTCCACCCGGTAAAAATTCTTCGGCCGAAGCTCCAGATAGCTTAACAGGGCACCATGAATCCTCTGCCCTCTCGCATACTCCTTCCAGACGCCGTAATCCGCTTCCACATCGATCCTGCGGACACGGTCCAGCGTAACCATATCAAAATCCCGGACGGATTTATTGTATTCCGGCGGATTGCCTGCCGCCACGATCACCCAGCCCTCCGGTACCTTCTGGTTACCAAACATCTTTCCCTGAAGGAACTGCAGCATTGTAGGCGCCAGCGTCTCTGATACACAGTTGATCTCATCCACAAAAAGGATTCCCTCTGACAGACCAGTCTCCTCCATGCGCCGGTATACACTGGCAATGATCTCACTCATGGTATATTCGGTAACGGAATATGTCTTCCCCTCATAAGAGGTCTCCCGGATAAACGGCAGTCCCACAGCACTCTGTCTCGTGTGATGGGTAATATTGTATGCCACCAATGCAACTTTGCACTCCCGTGCGATCTGCTCCATGATCTGCGTCTTTCCAATACCCGGAGGTCCCATCAAAAGGATCGGCCGCTGACGGACAGAGGGGATCTTATAATCTCCCATTTCATCCTTTTTCAGATATGCCTGAACGGTATTTTTTATCTCATTCTTTGCCTCTTTGATATTCATTCTGCTAACCATGCCCTTTCTGCTTTATATCCTCCACTGCCCCTCATCAACTCTCATCCTCATTGCCCACGGCGGCACCTTCTCCTCCTCGTAATCCTCCAGAAATAAAAATGCCGTTTTGTAAGGCGGTCTCTCGCCGGGATATATGCCTTTTCCATCCGTAAAATACAAAAGACCACAGAGATTATCAAAGGCTCCCTGCTCCAGAAGCTCCTGTACCCGCGTAAAAGCCGGCCGGAAGTCCGTACCGCCTCCGCCATAGATTTCAAATTGTTCAAACAGACGATCCAGATCCTCCCCGGAACATATCACATCCTCCTTCTGCACCGTCTCATCACACTGCAGCACCCAGACCCTCGCTTTCCGGAAAAAGCTGTCCTGCCCCGTAAGGATCTGAAAGGTTTCCTGCAAAAATCCCTGTACCAGTTCCCCACTTGTGGAATAGCTGGTATCCACAACCACCACAAAGTCCTGTATCTTTTTTACTTCACTGCTTTCCACCGGCTCCACCAGAGGCAGATTTCCATATACCTGCAGCCCATAAGTATAATAGCTCAGATCGAACTCGTCCGGATCCAGCTTTAACTCCTCCCGCATCACGGCAAATTTCTTCAGAAAATCCCGATAGCTTCTTCTGCGCTGTCCGGCCCTCATCTGCTGCCCTAACAGCCTCTGCCCCTTCTCGCTGTCATCCCCCTGTCGTTTCTGTTCCAGAGAGATCTGATGCGCCGCCTGCTTCCACTGATTTCTGACAGGCGAAGGCATTGCCTGTCTCTGTTCCTCCTTCGGCCAGTAGCGGTGATCATCCGCAAAAAACTCCTGTCCCATTTTTCGGACACTTTCTAAATCCTTCCCCTGGAGATAACGGTACACTACCGCTGCGGAAATTCCACTCCCCAGAGCCTCCAGTTCACCATAAACCTGCTCTCTGGTCCATCCAATGATACGCCGCACTGCCGGTTTGTCCAGATGATCGATCACATACTCCACAGCAATATCACAGGCAATATTCCACAGCAAACGATCCCTCTGTCCTCCAATCCACAAATGCTGAAACAGACAGTGCAGTATGCTGTGAAGATATAGACGATTCAGATACTTATCATTCTTTTTAAAAACCCGTATCAGCTGCTCCGAAGAATAATGAAGCACTTCTCCGTCTACTGCCAGCGTTGTGATCTGCCGGTCCGCCTGAGGCGTCATGATCTGAAATGCCCTTCCCATATAACGAAGATCCACAAATAAAGCATCCCTGGTGTACGCAAGCACCTTGCATGCCATCGGGTCCTCCCACTCTGTCTCTGTCATGATATGTTCTTTCATGATTTTCCTCTTTTACCAATCCTCAAATGTATATCTTGCTGTCTTTGGCTCATCCTCCAGCTTCTGCTGCTGAAGCTTCAAAACTACCGCTGCTCCCTGTACCCATTCCTGACGGGCAGCCAGAGACGCCGCCATCTGCAGTCCCTCGCCGGAAATTATATTTTCCGCTGCAAACTGCTGTAGGAGCTCCATATCCCGCTCCTCTACCAAAAGCGCTGCCAGCACCTCCTGATGCTCCTGCAGATATTCCCGGTATCTCCACTTGGCTTCCTCCTCCAGCTCCAGCGGATAAGCCAGCCGGTCTCCTGCCAGACGACACAAGGTCTCTGCACTTTCCTCCGCACATGCCTGTTCAAATATCTCATCATAATCCCGCAGTGACACAATCCCCTCATGAAAGCACTGCCTTGCACGAAATCCCTCTCCCCGGATGCTCATGGCAAAAATATGGGCGGGTCCGATCTCATCGTGATATTCTTCATACTCCGGATAAAACAGTCTGCCGACGGTTCTGCTCCCCTCCTGAAAAACAACATCCACAGCACACATTCTCTGCGCCAGAAGCTGTTTTAACCCGGTCTCCTGTCTCATATTTCCGGATACAAGGAACCGATGAAGTGATCTGCAGTTCATAAAGACATCACTTCCCACTTCTGTAAGTCCTGTTCCAAAGCAGAGCTCCTGCAGCTTTTTACAATTATAAAATGCCAGATTTCCAAGCTTTTTCACGGAAGCCGGCAGCTCCACCCTCTGAATATATTCTCCGGAAAGCGTCCTTGTCCCCGCCGGTTTCTCTAAAGCCTCCTGCGCCCTCGCGGAATCCGCAAAGCAGTAATCGCCAATCTCTGTCACCGGATATCCATCCACCTCTTCCGGCACAGCAATAGCGGGAGAATCCCCGTAGCATCGCAAAAGACGCACTCCCCCGCTTCCTGTTTCTTCTATATACAAATGTAACTGCGTTCCATGAACGATCCATTTCTTAAAGTCCATCCTTCGTCCCCTGTCCCGTGTTTTCCTGTCTGTATTTTCTGTCATCTGTCTTTTTATTTTGTTTCCTTCGCATCCGGATAAGACAATACAATCTTCAACAGCCGGATCAGCTCCTCGGTATCCTTTTGTCCCAGGATCTGAAACATTCCCTCATACTCTCTGCTGATCATCTGGCGCATTTCCACTGCCTGTTTTCTGCCCTCCTCCGTAATACACACATTGACATGACGGCGGTCCTGTTCTCCCCGTACTCTGCGGATCAGCCCCTTGGATTCCAGACTTGTCAATATATCCGTCATCCGTCCCGGTACCACATGAAGATGCTCTGTCAGCTTCCCCGCATGAACATGATCCTCAACATAACAAAGATACCGCAGCACACCGTATTCTCCACGGATACTGTCCATCACGGTCCGGTTCATTTTGCTGTTTAACAGCTCTGCCAAAAGATTATATAACTCTTCCCCTAAATTCTGCTCATCTGTCATTCCATCTGCCCCTTTTATCTTCTATATTCAAAGCTGCCCTGCTTATGAATTTCTGATCCAGTCACCGGATATACCGGCGGATCTCCATGCCCTCCTTTTTGGCCATGGCAAGCAGTCCCTGTTCATCCGTAAGCTGGGCTGTATATATTTTATTGCGTACCTCCGGAGATTTCTGATTTGGAATACTTCGAAGCTGCCTGAGCAAATCCCTGCGAAGCCTCTTTGCATCTACGCTGCCAATCATAAAATCCATTCTGACCGCCCCTTTCCTGTCTAATCATATTACCCCAAAAGGAATACAATGTAAATTGCTTTTTGCGCTTCCGCCAGACTTTCCACCAGCCTGTGTCATTTGCGGCTTTTTCCTGCTATGCTTCTCCGGATGCCATAAAAGACCAGCACACCGATCGCTCCTCCACAGGTGTCGATCAGCACATCACGAAGCTGTCCGCTGCGTCCCGGTACAAACAACTGATGAAACTCATCGGTAGAAGCATACAATGCTGTCAGGATAACAGCCCACACTACAGTCCTTCCTTCGATCGATTCTCCCGCCAGTATTCCCAGCAAAAGGACTGCCAATATGGCATATTCCGTCATATGAGCGCCCTTTCTCACAGGGAATTCGATCCTCTCTGCCAGAGCCGTCTGCTCCTCCGGTGTTTTCCATGTATATCCCGGTATAATAAGCGTACAGACAGCCCGCTCCACCCGCAGACTTGTCTGGGTCGATTCATCTGCCGGCTGGGATGAAAACAAAAAGATCACCACCATCCACAGAACCGCTGCCACCGCAAACAGCCCTTTTCGTATGGCGGTCTGACGCCACAGCCGGACACCTCCCCGGCACAGCAGACGGAGCAGCCACCAGACCAGCCAGCCTGCCAATGCGCCCAGTGTATTCATGACCACATCGTCCAGCTGGCAAAAGCCTCTGCCCGTGCGAAGCTGGATATATTCAATACAGGCACTGCATAATGCCCCTGCCGGAACTGTCATAAAATGCCATCTTCCCGGCAGGCATACCGGCAGCAAAACACCAAAGGGAATAAACAAGAGAACATTTTCCAGTACCCAGGCATGATCCTGCATGGTCGTTCCCCAGGTTCCAAGAAGCAGCATCTGTGTTCCCCATCTGCTGCCGGGTTCTCTGCTGAAAAATACAGTCTGGAGCAGCACCAGAAAATATATAACAAAAAGAACACTTGCCAGCCACTGCCCCGGCTGAAACGGCCACCACCGGCAGCCTGTTTTTGCCGTTCCCTCCATATCATTCTCCGGTCCCCGGCTAAGCTTTCGCCGGTATCGCAGTTCTCCGGCAGCCAGACAGATCACCAGCATCACAATGCCATAGACAATGCCTGCTTTTGCTGCCTTCGGCACATAGGAAACCACCTCTGCAATATCTGTCATCATACATTGAAAAATACTCATGTTCCACCCTCACACATCTCAATATAAATGTCTTTCATTCGTTTTCCTTATGTATATTACCATAATCTCATCAAAAAACAACCGCTGATCTCTTTTGTATCAAAATTGTCTTCTTTGCATCTGGTCCAAAAAAGAGTATAGTATAATCAGAAAATTCAAAAGAAGAAAAGAGGCATTTTTATGTGGTTATTATTTGCAGTAGGATCTTCCTTTTTTGCAGGAATCACTTCTATTCTCGCCAAATGTGGTATTCAAAAAACTGATTCTGATGTGGCAACCGCCATACGTACCTGTGTGGTGCTTGTTTTTTCCTGGATATTAGTAGCACTGACCGGAGCATTAAGCGGGATCGGGGCTATTTCGTCAAAAACACTTCTTTTTCTGATATTATCCGGTCTTGCTACCGGAGCATCCTGGCTCTGTTATTTCCATGCGCTCCAGAAGGGTGATATCAATAAAGTCGTTCCCATCGACAAATCCAGTACCATCCTGACCATCATCCTGGCACTGATCTTTTTCCAGGAAGGCATGAGTCCCAAAAAGGCTTTGGCTGTGCTTCTGATCGCCGTTGGTACTCTGATGATGATCGCCAAAAAGGCAAATGCCTCCGCTTCTGCGGTCTCTGATAAAGGCTGGTGGATCTATGCCCTGTTATCTGCCGTTTTTGCCAGTCTGACCGCCATTCTTGGCAAGATCGGCATCAGCGATATTGACTCCAATCTAGGTACTGCCATCCGTACCACAGTTGTTCTTTTTATGGCATGGATCATGGTCTTTGCCAAAGGCAAAACCTCCAGTCTTCATGATATTCCCCGCAGAGAGCTTCTTTTCATCTGCCTGTCCGGTCTTGCCACCGGCGGCTCCTGGCTCTGCTACTACCGTGCGCTGCAGGAAGGACCTGCCAGTGTTGTTGTACCGATCGACAAGCTGAGCATTCTCGTGACCATCGCTTTTTCATGGATCGTTTTCCACGAAAAGCTCAACAAAAAATCAGCAGCCGGGTTGGGGCTGCTGACTTTGGGTACTTTATGTATGATATAGTTATTCGAATGCTTTCCGAATACTGTCATAATGCAGAAAAATTCCTTCTTTTCCGTACTTCTCGATTTCCGCAAGATCGGCAATCTCAAAGCCATTTACTTCTTCCTGCTGTACCTTTACATCGGACTCTGCAAAATCCAGGGTAAACCGATACACATCCACGAAATAATTGTCGCCTTCCTTAATATTTTCCCGACGATAAGAAAACAAAAGACCGCCCTCTGCCTTGGACACATCCAGACCGGTTTCTTCCCACACTTCACGTAAAACGGCATCTGCAGAATCCTCTCCTGCCTGTACGCCGCCGCCCGGCACTTCCCACCAGCCCGGTGCCCATTCCTTATCCATGGCACGCTTCGTGATCAGAAATCTGCCATCCGGCCGTCTGATCACTCCCAAAACGGACAGATGATATTCTCCTTCCTTCAACCGCCAGTCGTTCCGCTTCATAGTACGTCCGGTACGCTGTTTATTTTCATCGTATATATCCCAAAATTCCATTGTTATTATCCTCTGTATTTAATAATCTTTATGCTTCCTCA
>JBNMJP010000096.1:0-7217 GCA_050873905.1 Jutongia sp.
CACAAATCATTCCTGGTGAACACAAAATATATTCATTCGGTCAATCCTAAGGATAAAACACTTCATATCAAAGAAATCGAAGACGACATTCCTTACGGAAAGGATTTTCATCTCGAATAATCATAGTGAAAGAAGGGGGGAGACTATATTGTCAGCGTATATTCCGTATCTTTTAGTAAACATTTTTCAAATTGGGTCCTACGCTATGTGCATGCTTTATCTGACCGGTGAGCTTTCCCGGCAAAAGAAGCATCCCTGGTCTACAGGGATCAGTTTTTTGGCCATGTACCTGCTGACCGTCACCATTCAGTTACACGATGACGGATGGGTCATTATGGGACTTTTTCTGATATTGAGTGTGTATTTTTTATTTATTTATTTCAACACCTCAAAGTCCGTCAGCCAATGCCTGAATGTAGTGATCTGCGGTTACCTCATTGAAACGATCTGTCAATGCTTCTTTATTTTGTTGTATAACCTGCTGCGTATCCCATGTGACGTGAATGGCTACAACGATCCGTTTTCCCTCTCGATCGTCTTATTTGGATGTCTGCTGCTGATTCCGGTACTTCGCTTTCTACCGGTACGGAAATGGATGAAACGTCTGGAAAATGTGTCTTATTCCTCCTCACTTGCGGTACTTCTGATACTGGTTATTATCTCCGCACTCAGTTTAAGATACGACAAGATCAGTCTCGGACTTTTAATGCCTGCCGTTGCATCAATCCTTATTTTTTCTTTTCTGGGTGTCCTGATCATTATGCAGAGCCTTTCCGACCAAAGACGAAAACAGGCAATCCGGGATTATGAAACATACATGCCCATCCTGAATGATATGATCGAAAATATCCAGAAGCAGCAACACCTTTATAATAATCAGATTGCTTCTCTGGTGCATTTGGCAGATTCCTATCAGGACTATGATTCTCTTTCCAAAGCGTTAAAAAGTTATTCGAATTTCAGCGAAAACATTGTGGACAATGAATCCTATTCCTTTCTACACATTGAAAATAAGCTGCTGGCAAGCCTGCTGTACTGCAAATTTCAAGAAGCAAGATCCGCAGGCAAAAAGATCATCGTAAGGGTAAATGATTATCATTATCACAGTCCCTGCTCAGATACAGAAATTGTGGATATTGTCGGTATTCTGATCGACAATGCTCTGGAATCGTCCAAAGAAAACGACACCATATATATCACACTTGGAAAACAATCCGGCTCCGATAATCCGTTTTTTATCACCGTGCAAAATCCCGGACCACTAGTCACCGGAAAATTTGTCCATGATATTTTTTCTCCACGCTATTCCAGCAAAAAAAACTGCACCGGACACGGACTGGGACTTACTATATTAAAGTCATTTGTGGATAAATACAACGGCTCTATCACTGTAGGAAATAATTACATAGAACCTTCTGATCATTCCGATCAATTGCAATACATATTTTTTGAAATAGAAGTTTAACGAAGGAGGCAACAAGCTATGACACAATCAGAAACACTTTTCGAGGAGGCCGTCAAATATATTCCGGGAGGAGTGAATTCTCCCGTACGCGCCTTTGGTTCCATCGGAAGTACACCACGTTTTATCACCAAAGCAGACAAGGCTTACATGTGGGATGAGGACGGCAATCGTTATATTGACTTTATCGGTTCCTGGGGACCTATGATCCTTGGTCATAACCACCCTTCCGTTTTATCAGCAGTACAGGAAGCATGTGCAAACGGATTAAGCTTCGGTGCCGCAACCAGACAGGAAGTGACTATGGCAAAGCTGATCTGCGATATCGTACCTTCCATTGACATGGTTCGTATGGTCAATTCCGGTACCGAGGCAGTAATGAGTGCCATTCGCGTTGCCAGAGGCTATACCGGCCGGGATAAGATCATTAAGTTTACCGGCTGTTATCACGGACACTCCGATGGTCTGCTGGTCAAGGCAGGCTCCGGTGTAATGACTTCCGGTGTTCCTGATAGTTCCGGTGTTCCTGTATCCGTTACCAGGGACACCCTTACTGCAGAATACAACAACTTCGACAGCGTCCGTGCTCTCTTCGAACGGTTCGGGGAACAGATTGCCGCAATTATCGTAGAGCCTGTTGGCGCCAATATGGGTGTGGTTCCTCCGGTTTCCGGATTTCTTCAAAGTCTGCGGGATATCTGTGACAAATACGGCAGTCTCCTAATCTTTGACGAGGTGATCACCGGATTTCGTCTCTCTCTTTCCGGGGCTCAGGGATATTATGGGATCACTCCGGATCTGACCACATTTGGCAAGATCATTGGAGCCGGCATGCCGGTAGGTGCCTATGGCGGTCGCCGTGATATTATGGAACAGGTTTCGCCTGTAGGCAATGTATATCAGGCCGGTACATTAAGCGGCAACCCGGTTGCCATGGCAGCCGGCATCACACAGCTCACCCTTCTCCGGGATCACCCGGATTATTACACCGAGTTGAATAACACCTCGGATCAGTTTTTCCATAAAATGAAGGAGATCCTTGTTGAAAAGAATCTCCCTTGGCAGGTAAATCATGTTGGCTCTATCGGAAGCCTGTTTTTCACGGAGCAGCCGGTTACCGATTACTCCAGTGCCAAAACCTCCGATGTCAAGGCTTATGCCCATTATTGTAATCAAATGCTCTCCCACGGCATTTATATTGCTCCGGCCCAGTTTGAAGCAATGTTCCTGTCTCTGGCACATACTGCTGCAGACCTTCAGCAGGCACTGGATACAATGTACCGCTGTTTATAGGGCTTCCGCATCTTCTACAGAACACTCGATAAAAGAAAAGCAAAATGTAGTTCCTTCGCCCGGTTGGCTTTCTACAGAAATGTCACCCTCATGGCGGAGGGCTATTTGTTTGGCAATCATTAGTCCCAGACCTGTTCCGTTTTGGTTCTGTCTTAGTTTGGATGTATAGAATTTTTCAAAAATATACGGAAGCTGTTCTTTTGAGATCCCGATTCCATGATCACGGATTCGAATCTGCAAACGCACCTGCTCGTTTTCCCTCTGTCTTTCCAGCGATATCTCAATCACACCATTTTCATAAGAAAACTTCACTGCATTATCCACAATGATCAGAAACATCTGACGAAGCCGGTCATAATCCCCCAGGATCAGACAGGGTTCGTTTTCCGGCATCTGCACCTGAAACTGTATCTTTTTTTCCTGTCCCAGCACACGTCCATGACGTACCACATCACTAAAAATCTGGATCAGACTGACCGGTTCCTTTTCAATCTGAAATTCCGGATTCTGCATTTTCGATAAAACAAACAGATCCCCCACAAGACGCTCCAATCCCTGACATTCCTGCACCATACGCTGATAATATTCCTGCTCCTGCTGCTTACCTGACACTACACCGTCTGCTAGAGATTCCGAATAGCCTCTCAGCACCGTGATCGGAGTCCGCAGTTCATGGGATACATTTGCAAAAAAATCCTGACGCACCCGGTCCAGATTTTCCCGTTCCTCATTAATCTGCCGCAAACGGCCCGCCAGCTCATCCAATGCATTTTCCAGCTGTCCCAGCTGTGTGTCACGCCGTACAATATGCTGCTCACTGTAATCGCCCTCTACGAGCCGTAAAATGTCTTTACGAATCCTTGCCAAAGGACGTGACAAATATTTTGAGGCTCCCAATGCAATAATATATGAGATGATCAGTGCCATTACAGCACTAAGCGATAAAAGATACATTCCCTGACGTACACCCATCTGTTGTCTGTCCAGCATACTGACCATCATAACTGCTCCCGCCGCCTCTCCGGAATCCCGGTCAATATAGACCGGGATCGCAATTCGGAGGATCACCATACCATACATCTTATCAAAATTGGAATTGTTCGCTTTCTTTCCATGAAATGCCTGCTCCAGAACATCATACATTTCATCTGTCAGACTTGCCGTATCGGCATTTGTGTAATCTTCGGTCAAAGGACGAGATGCCTTGTCTTTGCTGACGATCCAAATATCGATTTCATCCGCTCTCTGCAACTCATCAATATCTGCAGCATACTTGGAAAACCTGTCCTTTTTTTCCTTTTTGGCAAGCTTTCCCACTCTTTGGGCAATCACCTCTCCCTGCCGGCTGAGCGTCTCTGTATATGACCGCATATAATTATTTTCATATAATCTTAAAAAAATAACACCGATCAGGGTAACGGTTAATGCCAGTACCACCACAAATGACAGATAGATCCGGATAGCTATATCGTTTCTGCGAAACATACGCACCAAATGCTTCATCTTTTTCTCCACTTTCCTTAATCAATACCGTCAACCTCAAATTTGTACCCCACACCCCAGATGGTTTTAATCCCCCAATCCGGATGCTGCACCGAATCCAGTTTTGACCGGAGACGCTTAATATGGGAATCAACGGTACGACTGTCCCCATAATAATCATATCCCCAAAGGCTGTCTAACAGATTATCTCTTGTAAATACTTTATTGGGATGACTTGCCAGAGTCCACATCGTCTCAATCTCCTTTTTGGTCAAAGGAATCCTCTGATCATCCACCTTAAAAGTGTACTCTTCCAGGTTAATATAAAGATTTTTGATGCGGATAACACCTTCCTTTTCTTTTGTCTCCTGAGATGGTGTCATTCTTCTCAGAACAGCTCGTAAACGCGCCATAACTTCTCCGGGACTAAATGGCTTTACAATATAATCGTCTGCGCCAATATCCAGCCCCATGATCTTATCATAATCTTCCCCTCTGGCGGTGATCAATATAATAGGAACACTTGATTCCCGGCGGATCGTCCTGCATACTTCATACCCATCTTTAAGTGGCATCATCACATCCAGTAAGATTGCCGTAGGCTGATATTCTTCAAAAACCCGCTCCGCCTCCAGACCATCTCTGGCTATCACAGGTTCATATCCTTCCTTTTGTACATACGCGGCTAAAATGTCGGTAATGTCTTTATTATCATCTGCGATTAATATGTACTGCATAATTTCTCCCTTCCTGCTGTAAGCATTTTATTGATGCATGTGGTATTTATACATAGTTTACCATAAAAATGCGGAAAAATTATGGCAATTTTTCTCAAATCATGACATGGTTTTGCCACGGTTATCCCATATGCTATGAATATAAATAAAATATATTTATGTATTGACTTCATTAGAAAGGCATGGTTCTTATTATGCAGAGAAAGATAAAATATCAGGTAATTGTTTTTCTGCTGCTGTTTTCTCTTTTGACGGATACTGCATCTGCATCCGCCAAAAAAACGCACAGCAGAAAAAAAGAAGCAAAGGCTCCTTACTCATTAAATATGATCACCTCTGATCTGCTGCTCGGAGAAAGTTTTCTTCTTACCGTAAATGGTATCACAGACGAAAACGTCATCTTCAAAAGCAGCTCCAGTGATGTGGTCTCCATCGATCCGGAAGATGACGGCACCAGCTGCCGATGTACCGGTAATACGGTTGGTAAAGCGACAATCACAGTAAAGATTCGGGAAAAGGGATTCCTATTTTTTAACAACAGCTCTACGACCCTTACCTGTAAGGTTACCGTAAATCCTAAAGCCTCCAGCATACAGTTTAACCGCCAGAGGCTTCGTATGGCACCAAACACCAGAAGAAAGGTCCGTATCACGCTGCGCCCAAGTATCACTACAGAAGTTCCCGTATTTTCTTCTTCCGATCCAAAGGTAGCCAGAGTGAATGCTGCCCGTAAGATTGTAGCAAAATCCCCTGGTATCGCAGTGATCACCGCAACGATCCAAAATGGAACTACCGCTACCTGTCGCGTGATCGTAACCGAAAAATCCAATGCATCCGGTAAATAATCGACCCCGGAGCATCCTTTGCACCATCCCAAAAGACCAGAAGGAATCTTCTCATACTCCTTCTGGTCTTTTAATCTATTGTCCACTTGTAAATAACAACCGACATAATTCCATTTCCTGTTTTGTATCACGGCTGTTAAAAAAAGTAACGTTTCCTTTCTCTTGTTTCGGATTCAAAAGCTCCTTTTGCGCAAGACGTCTTCTCATCTCCCGGGCAGTTCCCGGACCACCATCATAAATAGTTACCTCTTTTCCTGCAATCTCCTGTATCATTTTTCTCACAAAAGGATAATGGGTACATCCTAACACAATGCCATCCACAGGTTCTTCCGAAACTTTTCCCAACAGCTCCTGTAAATATGTACGCAAATCTTCGCCCTCCAGATCTCCCCGTTCCACAAACTCCATGAGTCCCGGACACGGAAGAGGAACAATGCGGATCTGATCTTCATAGCACGCCATGAGTTTGTGAAATTTCTCCTGACGGATCGTCATAGGTGTTGCCATCACCACAATCCTCGCTCCCGGTTTTTGCACCGCTGCCGGTTTGATCGCCGGCTCAATTCCCACCAGAGGCAGCTCCGGATACATTTTACGAAGCACAGCAACTGCTGCACTTGTGGCCGTATTACAAGCCACGACAATCCCTTTTGCCCCCCGCTGCATCAGTTCCTCTACATGTCGGATCGTCAGTTCCCGGATCACCTCCGTGGGCTTGGTACCGTAAGGCGCATTGGCAGAATCTCCGTAATATATAAAATCTTCATGCGGCATGACCTTTACAAGTTCCCGAAGCACACTGATCCCTCCCATACCGGAATCAAAAACACCGATGGGATGATTCCTTAATTCTTCCAGATTCTCTGTACTCATCACACTACTCCTTCAAGCATTCATTCTTATGCGAAAAACGCCGCTTCTGCGTTTTTCCTGTGCGAAATTTTAATACTTCTTGACTGCTGCCAGCAGTCCTAGAAGTATTTTTCGCACTACTCCTCCTCTACATGCTCCAGCCCCTGATCAATAATTGCCCTGACATGGGCATCTGCAAGAGAATAGAACACAGACTTTCCTTCCCTGCGGCTTCGAACCAGTTTATTCTGTTTTAAAATGCGAAGCTGATGAGAAACGGCCGACTGGGTCATATTTAATGCCGCCGCCAGATCGCACACGCACACTTCTGCCTCAAAAAGAACAAATAAAATACGGATTCTGGTAGAATCTCCAAACACCTTAAACAGCTCCGCCAGATCATACAGCACTTCCTCCGGCGGCAGCTTTTCATTTACTATATTTAACAATTCCTGATGCACCTCAATACTGTCACAACAGTCCAATGTAATATGTTCATGTTTCATAATATATAAATCCCCCTCCGTTCCCACATATGATAAAAGC
>JBNMJP010000097.1:0-7141 GCA_050873905.1 Jutongia sp.
GCATTAAAGGAGATGCCGGTTTATGTAATGATCGCCGGAGCTCTGGTGCTTCTGGTGCTTCTGATCACTATGGAGTCGTTTGTAACACCGTTTATTTTCCTGATAAATATTGGTATGGCGATCGTATATAACCTGGGAAGTAACCTGATGCTGGGAGAGATATCGTATATCACCCAGGCGTTGGCCGCGGTGCTTCAGTTAGCCGTGACCATGGATTATTCCATCTTCCTGCTGGAGAGTTACGAGGCCAATAAAGAGAGATTTCCGGGAGATAACAAGCGTGCCATGAAGCATGCGATCACGAATACCTTTGTATCCATATCAAGTAGTTCCCTGACAACGATTGCCGGTTTCCTGGCGCTGTGTAGTATGACCTTCCGTCTTGGTACCAACATCGGTATCGTCATGTCAAAGGGTGTTATCATCGGTGTTATTGCCTGTGTAACAGTGCTTCCGGCATTGATCCTGACCTTTGATAAGGCAATTGAGAAAACTTCTCATAAATCGCTCTTGCCAAATCTGGACGGTCTGTCTAAGATAGTTGTGAAGTATCACTGGGTTGCGCTGGCATTATTCGTGCTTTTAATTGCACCGGCTGCCTATGGTAATGCAAATTATAAGATTTATTACAATATTGATTCTTCATTGCCAAAGACCATCCCAAGTGCCATTGCAAATGATAAGCTCTCCGAGGAGTTTGATATGAGTAACATGCATATCGTCCTGATGAAAAACGGAGACCTGTCTGCAAAGGACAAAAAGAACATGAGCAATAAGATCGAGAAGGTCGATGGTGTAAAATGGGTGATCGGTCTCAGTTCCATGATCGGACCGAATATGCCGGAGAGTATGATTCCGGACAGTCTGAGAGAAATTTTACAGACAAAGGATTATGAGCTGATGTTTATATGCTCCGATTATAAGTCGGCGACGGATGAGGTCAATGCACAGATCGCCGATATCAACAAGATCGTAAAGAGTTATCAGAAGGGAGCCATGGTTATCGGTGAAGCACCGCTGATGAAGGATCTGCAGGATGTTACAGATGTGGATCTGAAGAATGTAAATACCATTTCTATTGCGGCAATTTTCCTGATCATCCTGATCACATTTAAATCAATCTCAATTCCGAT
Organism: Jutongia sp.; assembly: GCA_050873905.1. Lineage (GTDB taxonomy): Bacteria > Bacillota > Clostridia > Lachnospirales > Lachnospiraceae > Jutongia. Next base: position 1,134 of record JBNMJP010000097.1, read on the forward strand.
CATACTGGTATCCGTGATCGAGTTTGCGATTGCCTGCAATATGTCGGTTCCATATTATACCAATACTTCGCTGGCATTTGTGACGAGTATCGTAATCGGAACCATACAGCTTGGTGCCACGGTGGATTATGCGATCCTGATGACCAGCCGTTATCACAAGGAGAGGATCAACGGTGCAAGCAAGGCAGAGGCTGTTAACATTGCACATAAGACATCCGTTAAATCAATTTTAACCAGTGGCTTTGGATTCTTTGCTGCAACCTTTGGCGTAAGTCTCTATTCCCAGATTGATATGATCAAGTCTATTGTCACACTTCTTGCAAGAGGTGCCGTGATCAGTATGGTGGTCGTTATCTTTATCCTGCCGGCAATGCTGTGGCTGTTTGATGGAGTGATCGTACGAACCTCTTTGGATATGCGCAAAGCTGGTATTATTCAGAGAGATAAAGAAGCAAAAAAGGCAAAGATATCATAGATCAGTAGAAAGGAAGAACAGTGTGAAAAATTAATTTTTCACACGACAAATTTGTGCCTGCGGCCCAAAGTTTGCGGGTTGAGAAAAGAATGGAGGACTATTACTATGAGAAAGAATATGAAACGAATCCTGGCATTAGGTTTAACCGGTCTTTTGACAGCCGGTCTTCTTACCGGCAGTGTAGAATATGCCGGTCATACATTTGCAGTAGATGCCATGGCTGCCAGTGTATCCAATGAAAAGGTAAAAACAAATGAGTCCGGTGGATTGGATAAGGATGAAGTATCCAAGCAGGAGACGGTTTATGTCAATACAGATGCTGCCGGAAGTGTGAAAGATGTCGTTGTTTCCGATTGGCTGAAAAATTCCGGTATCAATGGCAGTGTGAAAGATGTATCAGACCTGACCGATATCGAAAATGTTAAGGGTGATGAGAAGTTTGAGCAGAGTGGAGATAAGCTTACCTGGAATACCGGAGATAAGGATATCTATTATCAGGGCAAAACAGATAAGGAACTTCCGGTCAGCATGAAGATTACCTACAAACTGGATGGTAAGGAGACAGCGCCAAAGGATCTCATCGGTAAGAGCGGAAAGCTTGAGATGACGATTAAATATACAAATAACTCAAAACAGACCGTATCCCTGGCAGGTAAGCAGACAGAGCTTTATACTCCATTCATGATGGTAACAGGAATGATCCTTCCGGTGGATAACTTTGAGAATGTAACCATCGATAATGGTACTCTGGTATCCGAGGGAGACAATGGTGTCGTTGTTGCTTATGGTTTCCCGGGGCTGGCAGAGAGCCTGGATCTTGACAATCTTGATTTTGGCGATGACATGGATATTGATACCTCCAAGATCAGTGACAAGATCACAGATACGGTAACCATCAAGGCAGATGTGAAGGATTTCGAGATGAATTCCACTTATACCGTAGCCACGAATCAGCTTTTCAATGAGCTTGATTTTGATAAGATCGACGATATGGATGAGCTTACGGATAAGATCGATGATCTGACGGATGCATCCTCACAGCTTGTCAACGGAACAGAGAAGCTTCATGATGGAACCGAGAAATTAAGCGACAGCTTTTCTGAGTATGCCGATGCAGTCAAGAGTGCAAAGGACGGTGTTTCCACTTTGAAGGATGGTACCGGCACATTAAAGAACGGTATTGTAAGCTATACAAAGGGAACCGATAAGCTTTTGAAGGGTGTTACCACTTATGTAAAGGGTGCTAAGACATTGTCAAAGGGTGTGCAGGCATACACCTCCGGTACCGGTCAGCTGGTAGATGCCATCAACCAGCTTCGTACGGCAACTAAGGATCTGCCGGCACAGTATGAGAAGCTTGGAAGTGGTGTTGATACCTATGTAGCTTCTGTTAATAAGCTTCTTGCCAAAGAAAACATGGATCAGATGACCACAGGAACCAAGAGTCTGAAGGACGGCATCGGACAGCTTGACGATGGTCTTGCCGCAGCACAGGCTGGTGTGACACAGATCAATGCAGCAGCATCACAGCTGAAAAAGACAGATGAGCTGGAAGATTGTGTGAAAGGTTTAACGAAGTTAGCTGCTGATTATCAGGCAGCCGCAGCACAGGAAGGTGCTCCAGCAGAGCAGGTAGCAGCCGCAAAGCAGGCAGCCGCAGCATTACAGGGTGCGATCCAGTATATCCAGGGCGGTGAGCAGGTGGCAGCCGCAGTAGATGCCGCTACAAACGGTAAGGCAGATGGAGATGCTGATAAGAATGGGGCAGCAGATCTGGCAGCAGCTCTTGCAACCATGAAGGCAGCAACTGACAAGACATCTACCGGAACAAACCTTTATACAGGAGCCGCTTCTCTGGAGACAGCCGCTGGAACCATGTCCGGATATGCAGCACAGCTTCGTGACAGCTCCAAGGCACTGACCGATGGAAATGCACAGATGAAGGCAGGTGTAAATCAGCTTTCTGACAGCATCGGCAAGATGGATACGGCAGCAGGTACCCTGACCAGCAATAATAAAGCACTGAATGATGGAGCAGCCGGTCTGATCAAGAATGCATCTACCATTACGAAGGGAGCCAAGAAGCTCACCGGCAACAGCAATAAGCTTCGCAAGGGTGCCGCTACTCTGGATCAGGGAACCGGCAAGTTGTTTGCAGGTATGACAAAGCTTGTCAATGCAACCGGCAAGGTTTCTGACGGAATTGACAGCCTCAATGACGGTGCTTCTACCTTAGAGGATGGAATGAAAGAGTTCGACAAGGATGGTATCACGAAGATTGCAGATGCCGTGACTGAGATGCTTGACAGTGCAGATGATCTCAATGACAGACTTTCCAAGATCAGCAGTATTTCCGGTGATTACACAAGTTTTAGTGGAAATGCCGATGGCATGGATGGCAGTGTGAAGTTCATCATGGCTACAGAGGAACTGACCTCTGATGAGGATTGATCGGGTAAGAAATTTTGAAAGGTCTGCCTGAAACATATATTTCAGGCGGCCTTATAGAAATGGGGAATTATATGGGCGAGCGTGTCGAAGAAAAAAAGAAGCAGAAGCAGGAAGCTCTTCTGATGTCGGCGTTCGAGCTCTTTACCTCCAAGGGGATCAATAACACCTCCATATCCGATATTGCCAAACAGGCAAAGATGGCAAAAGGAACCTTTTATCTGTATTTTAAGGATAAATACGATATCAGAGACAGACTGATCGCCAATAAGGCAAGCCGCCTTTTTGAAAGAGCAGAGGAGGCAATGAGAAAAGAAGAATTCTCCGGTCTGGAAGAAAAGGTAGTATTTCTTGTAAATCATGTAGTGGATCAGCTTGATGAAAATAAAGCGTTAATGCGTTTTATTTCCAAAAATCTCAGTTGGGCAGTTTTCTCTCATATCCGTATCAGCAATATGGGTAACATAAAGTGCATGGATATTTTTGATGAGATACTGGGAGAATCTGACCGGAAATTCCGGCAGAAGGAGCTGATGATCTATATGATCGTGGAACTGGTGAGTGCATCCTGCTACAGTGTGATCCTTTATGGAACGCCCTGCAGTCTGGAGGAATTAAAAGCAGAGCTTGACAAAACGATATGTGGACTGCTGAAGCAGTTTGAAGTAGAATAAAAGGGAAAAGATCTCCGGATAGCGGAGGTCTTTTTCTTTTTATTGAAGCCGGACTGCCATCTTGTGTTTTATGGAGAAATATGGCATCATAAAGATAAGAATATAAGAAAAAGACAGAAAAGAGGAGAAAATATTGAATGAGGGGCTTCTGGAATATGCACAGCGTTTAAGAATGACCGGACAGCTGGAGGCATCTGCATATGGAGAGATGATACGTTTCCGGGATGCAGAGTTGACAGAACTGGTGTGTGAATATGCCCTGCAGACTCGAAAGGAACGAGCGGCAGAAGAAATTCAGTGGCTTGGAACCATTGATATATCCTCTTATTGCAAAAATGACTGTTATTATTGTGGTCTGCGCCGGGATAATCGATTTGCCGGGCGATACCGCATGGAGACGGAAGAAATTCTTGCATGCTGTGAAGCCGGACTGCAGCAGGGAATCACGAATTATCTGATTCAGGGCGGGGAGGATCTGTGGTATACCACAGAGCGGGTTACGGAAATAATCCGGGGAATGAAGAAGCTGTCAAAGGACATTACGATCCTGTTGTCCCTTGGTGAAAGATCCCGGGCGGTATACCAGACCTGGAAAATGGCTGGAGCAGATGGATATCTGCTATGTTATCAGACATCGGATGACCGTTTTTATCACAGACTTCATCCGGCCAAAATGTCACTTCTTCGCAAGAAACAGTGCCTGTGGGAACTCAAGGAGCTTGGATTTTTGGTGGGAACCGGTTTTATGATCGGTACTCCGTATCAACGGATCACGGATCTGGCAGATGAGTTTGCATTTTTGAGACAGCTTGCACCGGATATGATGGTGGTGGAAACTTTTCTGGCATCCGATGGAACTCCGTTTGAGAAGGAAAGAAACGGGGTGACGGATCTTACGTATTTTGTCATGGCATTATTGCGGCTGTCTTTTCCGAAGCTATATATGCCGCTTGCTCAGACGGTGGAGCTTTTTGACCGCGACGGGATACGGCAGGGAGTGAGGGCCGGAGCTGATCTGGTTTTCGTGGATCTGACACCGGAGCAGTGGCGGCAGCAATATCACTGCTACCGCAGATCTGCAATGAGGGGGAAAATCGGTTTGGAAAATATAGGAGAGTTTCGGAAGAGTTTACAGGAGGCGGAGCATGAGATTGCTGGTTTGCACGAACGCATCTGCAGACGATGAAGGGATCAGACAGAGTTTTGAAAGAGAAGATGTTACTGTTGTCACCAATGGGATGGTATGCGATGCGGTACTGGTTTGTCTCGATGGTCGGGAGGAAATGTTTGAAAAGCTGGAAGATGTTTGTCGCCAGAGTATTTATCCGGTAGTTGTTCTGGGATTTCAGGAATCCGTTTCCTATTATGAGGAAGTACGGTGTCTGGAAATGGGAGCGGATGATTATGTCGCAGCCGGAACACCTGTGACGGTGCTGATTTTGCGCCTGCAGAGGTTGATTCGGTTATATGCGGGGGTTTCCGGTGCCTTTCATTACTGGCGTGGTTTATTAGAATTGGAGGAGAGGCAGGATTATGAATGGCAGGGAGAAGCTCTGGGATTGACGGACAAGGAGTATCACTTGTTTCGTCTGCTTTTGCAGAATAAAGAACAGATGGTATGTTCCGGGAAAATCATGGAGGAAATCTGGGAGAGGAAGGAAGATGCCGGTAAGGATGTTCTGAATACCATGATACGAAAGCTGCGGAGAAAGTTAGTTCAGATACCATTTCAGATCGAAAATTGTTATGGTAGAGGATACATACTAAAATATGATGGCAGGAATTGCAATGTTTGAGACAATAAATGAATATTTATTGCGTATAGTGTTGTATATACTATAGAAAATGAAAGATGGAAAATCTGTTCGAAAGATTAGTATGGCGGCAGGGAATGCCGGGAAAGGGATGGTGTATTTATGAAGTTTACAAAAATGCATGGATGCGGGAATGATTATGTATATGTGAATTGTATGGAAAAGATGATCGAGGATCCGGCAAAGGTATCACGATTTGTCAGTGACCGTCATTTTGGAGTGGGTTCTGACGGCTTGATCTTAATTTGTCCTTCGGATCAGGCAGATTTCCGAATGGCAATGTACAATGCAGACGGCTCTGAGGGAGAAATGTGCGGAAACGGGATCCGGTGTGTGGCAAAGTACGTTTATGACTATGGTCTCACAGACAAAACCAGTATTTCCGTAGAGACAAAGGGCGGGATGAAATATCTGGATCTGACGGTCGAAGACGGAAAGGTCCGTATGGTAAAGGTCAATATGGGATCTCCAATCTTAAATCCGGCACAGATTCCAATCCTTTCGGAGAAGGAGCGGTTTGTTGACGAGCCGGTGGAGGTAGATGGTACCGTATACCGCATGACAGGAGTTTCCATGGGCAATCCTCATGTGGTGACA
>JBNMJP010000098.1:0-7005 GCA_050873905.1 Jutongia sp.
ATATCATAACCGATCACCAGATAAGGAACCATAAATAAGGCAAACCGGATATATCCATCTACCGGCAGCAGGGATATCAGTCCCACCAGTGCAACCGCTATGATAATACGGATCAAAGTCTTTTTTTGTTTCTTTGTCATAGCTTCACGCTCCTTCCGATCAACCGAGCTTTGGGGCAGCGATTACAGGAAGATCTCGCAGTCATCTTCCACTTTCTTACAATTTTTTAACACATCCTGCATTACGGCCTTTGGCTCAGCACCCTCCTCAAACTCAACAGACATCTTTAGTGTCATAAAGTTCACAACGGCATCCTTTACACCATTTGTAGCCTTTGCAGCCTCTTCCATCTTATTCGCACAGTTTGCACAGTCAACCTCAATCTTATACGTCTTCTTCATAATGATTTCCATCCTTTCAAATATATGTTTGCTTTCTTCATCATATGAACAATCATTCATGTGTTTGATTCTATTGTACCAAATCTTTTCCATATGTCAATACATAAAAGTAAAAAATCAAAGGGAATGTCTCATTCCTGTGGAGTGAAACATTCCCCGATATCATTTTATCTATTCTGTTGATTAGCGGTGCTGTTCAAATGCACTCAGATCATAGTTTTTAAGATTATCAGTAATACTTCTGTCATCTGCCTCATCGATCAGCTTATCACGAACCTTCTTGGTCTTCATCGGATCCGCATAACCACTTGGACCGCCCACACAGCCGCCCTCGCAGATCATACCCTCGACGAAGTCCTCCGGAAGTCTGCCTGCCTTCAGCAAAAGCATTGCCTTTTTACATTCCATGGCACCGTTTGCCTTAAATACCTTAGCATCTACTTCCTGATCTGTCTCTTTCATATATTCCAATACAGAAGCTGTTACACCACCGGCATTACCGTATCGCTTACCATAGGTACTTGACTCCTGATACTCGTTTGGAGCCGGCTCCAGTTCAATATCCTTCGCCTTCATAATGGCACGGATCTCACTGTAGGTAAGAACTGCATCTGCATTGCCCTCGATCTGCTGATCTACGACCTCTGACTTCTTACCGATACATGGTCCGATAAATACGGTATAGCAGTCAGGCTCCTTGGCTTTGAGCATTCTGGAGATCATACACATTGGTGAAACTGTGGTGGAGATCAGATCTGCCTGCTCCGGATAATGCTTGCGGATCATATTCACAAATGCCGGACAGCAGGATGTGGTCTTCTTCTCCCCTGCATGATATGCTTCCAGCCACTCCTCAGCCTCGCTCTGTGTGGTCATATCTCCACCGAGACCAACCTCGATCATGTCAGCAAAGCCAACCTTCTGCAGAGCGATCTTCCAGCTCTCCATAGTAATGTCAGGACCAAACTGTCCCTCTGTCGCAGGAGCTACCATACCATAAACCCTCTTGCCTGCCTTCAGCGCACCGATCACATCCAGAATGAATGTCTTGGAGCCGATGGCACCAAACGGACATTTGTGGATACAGTGGCCACAACGGATACACTTGCTCTCATCAATAACGGAAATACCAAGATCATTGTATGTAATAGCATCTACCGGACATGCGAACTTACATGGACGTTTCAGATGAGCGATAGCATTGTAAGGACATGCCTTTGCACACATACCGCACTCTTTACATTTATTGGCATCAATGTGGGAACGCTTCTCTCCCGGGCTGATGGCACCGAACTTACATGCATTCACACATGCCTTGCCAAGACAGTTCTGACAATTGTCCGTTACAACATAACTGGAAATCGGACAGTCCTCACAAGCGGAAGAAATAACCTGTACGACATTTCCATTGTCCTCCGGACCAGGAGCTTTCCCTTCTGCCAGACGAATACGCTGACGGATGATCTCACGCTCTTTATAAACGCAGCAACGGAACTGCGGTGTTGGTCCGGGTATCATCTTGCGTGGCAGGTGATCTCTTTCCTCCTCCAGAGTGCCCTCAAAGGCCAGTTTTGCCACCTCATAAAGTACATCATGCTTGATCCTAATCACATTTTCATCTGCAAACATTTTTTCTCTCCTTATTTTGTCAGTTTGTGTACATAGATTTCTTGATCGGATCCTTTCCGCCAAAAAATGGTCAGAATGATCCCTTGGAGATAGTATAACATAGATTTGCCGATAATGAAATTAATTTTCTATAAAGTTTTTTAATTGATATTTTTTCATCTTTGACCAATCTTCAGATTTGGCACTGCATTCAGATCCAGACCATGACGCGTCCCTGCCATATACTCGTAATACCCCTGTGATGCGATCATTGCCGCATTGTCGGTACAGTAGATTGGAGATGGATAGCATAGTCCTAGTCCTGCCTCATCACATGCCTGTTTCATGGCTGCACGGAGTGCTGAGTTGGAAGCCACACCGCCTGCCACGGCAATCCGCTTTTCTCCCAGCTTTTTAGCTGCACCAATGGCTCTGCCCACCAGCACATCAACGACTGCCTGCTGGAAAGATGCCGCCACATCTGCCCGGTTTACTTCAATGCCCTTCATCTCGCATCCGTTGAGATAATTTAAAACGGCTGATTTTACGCCGGAAAAGCTGAAATCATACTCACAGCCATCAATTTTGGCCCGGGGAAACTCAATGGCATGGGGATTTCCCTCCTTTGCCAGCTTGTCAACCTTTGGCCCACCCGGATATCCCAGACCAATGGCTCTGGCAACCTTATCAAATGCCTCTCCTGCGGCATCATCATGAGTGTAGCCGATAATCTCGAATTTGCCATACTCCTGCACACGGACCAGATGGGTATGACCTCCGGATACCACAAGACACAGAAACGGTGGCTCCAGATCCGGATGCTCCAGATAATTTGCTGCAATATGCCCCTCGATATGATGCACGCCCACCAGAGGCTTTCCTGCCGCATACGCAATTGCCTTTGCCGCACCGACACCAACGAGAAGTGCCCCGACCAGTCCCGGTCCATACGTCACGCTGACTGCATCGATCTCATCCAGCGTAACCTTGGCATCCGTCAGTGCCTGCTCAATCACCTGATTGATCCGCTCCACATGTTTACGGGAAGCAATCTCCGGCACCACTCCTCCATATAATGTATGAATATCAATCTGAGAGGAGATCACATTGGACATCACCGTTCTGCCGTTTTTTACTACAGATGCTGCCGTCTCATCGCAGGAACTCTCAATTCCCAGTATCAATACATCTTTTCCCATGATTCTAACCAAACCTTTCTCACATATTTTCCTGTAAATTATCAGAGAAGAAAGGACGACACAGCATCCCTTCTTCTCCCTTTTTCCATTTCATTCTGACTACTTTTCAGCCTCTGCAGCAGTAATCTGCTTCCACCCAAGGATCTTCCAGCGTCCTTTACTGTCCTTTCGACAAATATATTCGGCATAGGATTCTGTTGTTTTGGATTTTTTGGAGGTTTCCAGCACCGATGCAACCAAAGTTGCTTCCTCTCTTCCATCGACCTCTGCATATTTGACCTGATCATCCTCCTGCACAATATAGGAAGAAATAAAATTTTTCGCATCGTCAAACGTCTTAATATCTTTCTTTAAGGCCTGATACATCTCCTCCTCGGAGTTCCCTTTGTGTTTCAGAAATTCTTCATCATACAACAAACGAAGCTGCTGATATAATGCCTTCCGGTCTTTTTCCTTCATGTTGGTATTGTACATACATTTGTTAATACGCCAAAACAGCTTTACAACTTCCGTAGGAGTGCCGGGATATTCCAGATCCAGATCCTTTGCCAGAAGCTTGCCTACCTCGGTCTTAGGTAAACTGTCTTCTCCCTTTTCCTCTGCCTCTTTCTGCTGATAAACACGAACTCCGGTAAAAATCAACACCGCTGCTGCAACAACTACTACAAACACGATCAAAATCTTTTTTGTCATTTTGTCCATGATCGTCACCTCTCCTCCTCTTCATCAATGAAATCCAGAGTTTTGCTCCACTTATCCCTTGCAGCATGTGCATGCGGAAAGATTTTTTTCACTTCCTTCATATAATCCTCCGGATGCAGCATGGATGGACTGTAATGTGTCAGCCACATTTCCTGCACGCCCGCTTTCTTCGCAAGTCTCGCTGCCTCGTACATTGTCATATGTTTAAATTCTGCTGCTTTTTTCTGTTTTTCGCGATCCCCATACATTCCCTCACAGATGAACAAGTCAGATCTCGACGCATTCTCTGCGATAATATCCATCGGTCTTGTATCAGTACAATATGTAAGCTTAATCCCTTTTCTGGCTGGTCCGATCACCATATCCGGAGTATAAATCCGCCCGTCCTGTTCTATGGTTTCTCCCTTCTGCAAACGACTCCACAACTTTAACGGAACCTCATTAGCCTTTGCAAGTTCCGGATGAAACTTTCCTCCTCGCGGCACGGTAATCGTGTATCCATAGCAGGTGACATTGTGATTGACCCGGAAGGCTCTGATATGATAGCCATTTACTTCCAGATCCTGCTCCTTCTCACTGAGTTCTATAAATTGAATAGGAAAGGGAAGCCCCGGCGCAATAACGCGCAATGCGTTTACTGTTTTTTCCAGCCCCCTCGGTCCGATCATAGTGACCGGACGAGTCCGGTCGGAGTTGCCCATAGACAAAAGAAGCCCCGGCAGGCCGCTGATATGATCTCCGTGGTAATGGGTAAAGCAGATCGTATCAATCGGATTGACACTCCATCCCTTCTCGCGAATTGCGATCTGCGTGCCCTCCCCACAATCCACCAGAAGGCTGCTGCCCTCCAGACGGGTCATCGCAGCCGTGAGCCACCGCCCCGGCAGCGGCATCATTCCGCTGGTTCCCAATAAACATACATCTAACATAATCCACCTCTTCTCATCTCTGAAAGAATCCGTGGACTATTGTATCACAATTCAGTTGCTTCTGTCACCATTGGTGGTGTAACAAATTTCTTCACCATTTCATCATAGCAGTCCTCGCAAAGCAGAAACGAATGAATCTCTCCATCCCGTTTTGAAAAGTATCCCCACTGTTTTTTTCCTTCAAAGACATCCTCTCTCAAAATGCCATTTTCGTATTTCAGCATGCGTCCGCATCCATTACAAAATAATTTTTTCTCTGCCATCTTTATCCTCCCGTCCTCCACAGCCAGACCACTGCTGCTTCATTTTCTTTTCTTACAAAAAGTATATCCTGTCCCGGCATCTCTGTACAGTGGAAAACAAAGGAAACATTTTTATAAATTCTTCCGCATGATCACGGCATGCTCCTGCGGATCCCTGTAATAGTTTTTGCGAAGAGACATCCGCTGAAAGCCGAATTTAATATACAATCCAATTGCCGCCTCATTGCTCTCTCTCACCTCCAACAGGATCTGCTCTGCACCCTTGCCGGCGCATTCCTGAAATGCCTGATATAAAAGTGCTCCCGCAATCCCCTCCCGGCGGTGAGCCGGATCCACAACGATATTGCACAGATCTGCTGTTTCAAAAGAACACCAGAGTACACAGCTTCCCACAACAGCATCATCCTGTAACGCAGTCAGATAAATCTTATCCTCATCCTGCAGATGATCCATATAATCCTGCTCACTCCAGGGATGAGCAAAATTTTCTCTCTGCAATGCGGCTACCGCTGGCGCCTCCGCCATCTCCATATGTTTAATTTGCATTTAACTTTTCTTCTCTTTCTCGCTCTGCCTGAGATTTTCGCAGATAAACCGGCCGGTACTCTGCGGCAGTTTCTATCCTGCCCTGATGATAATAACACTCACCCAATGCCGCCACCGCTGCTGCTCTCTGTCTCGACAAATGACATGGTGCAAACTGATACTCATTCACAGCCTCCTCCCGGATGATCTCCTCATAAACCGGCACGCCGTCTCCAAGGAAATGAACCTTTACCGGGTATTTTGCCAGTTCCTTCAATAAATCATGAATATCCATGGCACACTGATCGATCACAGAAATCAGTTCTCCCTCCCGCATCTCATAAACCCCGGTATAAACCTGATTTCTCCGGGCATCCATAATGGGACAGATAAAGCCGTCCGCCTCTGCAAGCTGATAAGCAAGTCCCTCCAGCGTCGGCACCGGAATGATCGGCTTGTCTAACACAAGGCCAAGTCCCTTTACGGTAGCCGACCCGATACGGAGTCCGGTAAAGGATCCCGGCCCTGCTGCCACTGCTATGGCATCCAGTTTTTCCAGAGGAATCCCTGCATAATCCACAACCTGCTTTATCATAGGAAGTAACGTCTGGGAATGGGTCTGCTTATTATTTACTGTGAACTCTGCCACGATCGCATCCCCGGACAATATCGCTGCCGATGCCACCAGACCAGAGCTGTCCACGCCTAATATCTTCATCTTCTATCACGCCTTTCTGATTAAATCATCTTTTAATAACAGTAATTTTTCTATAGTCAAATCCTTTTTCCAGTACTTTTTCTATCTGTACCTCTATTACATGCTCCGGGATCAGTTCTTCAATCAGAGATGCCCATTCGATCAGGCAGACTCCGTTCCCAAAGAAATAATCCTCATAACCAATCTCATCCATTTCCTCCGGATCTGCAATCCGGTATACATCAAAATGATACAGTGGAATTCTCCCCTGCTCATATATCTGCATGATCGTAAAGGTAGGACTGCTGATAGGTTCCTCAATTCCAAGACCTTTTCCGAATCCCTTTGTGAATACTGTTTTTCCTACACCTAAATCACCATTTAACAATACGATATCCCCTGGCTTACAATCCTCTCCCAGTCTTTTCCCCAGTTCATAAGTATCCTGTTCCCGTAAGCTTTCTATCACCTCAGTCATGAATGCTCCTCCTGATCCTTCTCCTCCTGATGTTTGTCCGCCTCTGCCGGATCATAATCCGCATATTCCTTTACCTTTGCCGCTGCAAAGGTCTTGATCTCCTCAAACTCCGTGCCGCACTGATCCTGCGGAAAAATAAAAGCTCTGACCGGAGACATGTACAAATACACCGCCTTCGCCGTACAGGTGATCTTGCGGACATC
>JBNMJP010000099.1:0-6982 GCA_050873905.1 Jutongia sp.
CCTGTCAGGCCAGCTCTGCTCCTGCCGTCTTACCGGTATAAAGCTGATAATATTTGCCCTGCTGCTCGATCAGCTGGTCATGGGTACCTCTTTCGATGATCCGTCCCTGCTCCAGAACCATGATACAGTCACTGTTGCGGACCGTAGAAAGACGATGGGCGATCACAAAGGTGGTCCTTCCCTTCATCAGACGGTCCATACCGTCCTGTACCAGCTTCTCGGTACGGGTATCAATGGAGCTGGTTGCCTCATCCAGGATTAATGCAGGCGGATCTGCAATAGCAGCTCTGGCAATCGCCAGAAGCTGACGCTGACCCTGGCTTAAGTTACCGCCGTCTCCGGTCAGCACGGTATCATACCCCTGTGGCAGATGACGGATAAAGGAGTCCGCATTGGCAAGCTTTGCCGCTGCCACCACTTCCTCGTCGGTTGCGTCCAGCTTACCATACCGGATATTATCCCGAACCGTTCCCGTAAACAGATGGGTATCCTGAAGAACGATTCCCAGGGAATGACGCAGATCCTGTTTTTTGATCTTATTGACATTGATTCCATCAAAACGGATCTTACCGTCCTGAATATCATAAAAACGATTGATCAGGTTCGTGATTGTTGTCTTTCCTGCTCCCGTAGCACCTACAAATGCAATCTTTTGTCCCGGCTTCGCATACATCTCCACATCATGAAGAATGATCTTGTCATCATTGTAACCAAAGTCTACATGGTCAAATACCACCTCGCCACACAACTTCTGGTAAGTCACGGTATCGGTATCCTTATGATAATGCTTCCATGCCCAGAGTCCTGTTCTCTTTTCACTCTCCGTGATATTGCCCTTTTCATCCTCATTGGCACGTACCAGCTCTACATAACCGTCATTGACCTCCGGCTTCTCATCCAGCAGTTCGAAGATACGATCTGCTCCTGCCAGTGCCATCACAATACTGTTTAACTGCATACTTACCTGGTTGATCGGCATGCTGAAGGACTTATTATAGGTCAGAAATGCCACCAGACCTCCGATGGTAAAACCTCCCACCTTGTTAAATGCCAGAAGACCTCCGATCATGGCACAAAGCACATAGCTGACGTTTCCAAGCTGGGCATTGATCGGTCCCATGACATTGGCAAAGGTATTGGCATTGTCCGCACTGTGGAACAGCTCATCATTTAACGCATTAAACTCATCCATACTCTCCTGCTCACGGCAGAATACCTTTACCACCTTCTGGCCATTCATCATCTCCTCAATATGACCATTGACCTTTCCCAGAGCCTTCTGCTGCTGGATAAAGTAGGCTCCGGAAAGTCCGGTTACTTTCTTTGTTACCAGCAGTGTCACACCCACCATAAACAATGTAACCAACGTCAAAGGCACATTGATCATGATCATTGCCGCCAGCACACTCACAATGGTGATCACACTGGAAAAAAGCTGTGTCATACTCTGGCTGATCATCTGACGGAGCGTATCAATATCATTGGTATAGATTGACATAATATCTCCATGGGAGTGTGTATCAAAATATTTAATAGGCAGAGACTCCATATGAACAAACAGATCATCTCTGAGCTTTCGCAGGGTTCCCTGTGTGACATTTACCATCAGACGGTTATATGCCCAGGTAGAAAATACACCCACTCCGTAAAAGCATGCCACCTGAAGAATCTTATGCAGCAGCGGACCGAAATCCTTTTCCTTCGCCGTCATAAGCGGGGTGATATACTCATCGATCAATGTTTTGGTAAACATGGTTCCCTGTACATTGGCAAGAACGCTGACTATGATCAGGATCAGCACCAGCACCAGATAAACTCCATAGCTTTTACCGATATAATTCAAAAGACGTTTTATGGTCTGTCCGGGATGCTCCAGCTTCATTCTGGGTCCCATTCCTCTTCGTCCACCGGGTCCCTTTGGTCCCCTTGGCTTTTCTGAACGATTTTCTGCCATCTCTCATTCCACCTTTCTTGTTTCTTCTCTATTCAGGCAATTATTCTTTAAGATGCCTCGTCAAAATCTCCGTTACCGGATGTCTGTGACTCATATACATCACGATAGATCTCATTGTTCTCAAGCAGCTCCTCATGGGTTCCAAATCCGTTGATCTCTCCGTTTTCCATTACAATAATACGATCTGCATTCTGGATACTGGACACACGCTGTGCAATGATCAGCTTTGTGGTTCCCGGAATCTCCTCTGCAAATGCTTTCCGGATCTTGGCATCGGTTGATGTATCTACGGCACTGGTGGAATCATCCAGGATCAATACCTTCGGCTTCTTCAAAAGCGCTCTCGCAATACAAAGTCGCTGCTTCTGTCCACCGGATACATTGGTTCCACCCTGCTCAATATAGGTGTCATAGCCCTTTGGCAGCTTTTCAATAAACTCGCTGGCACAGGCAAGATCACAGGCATGCATACATTCTTCCTTCGTTGCCTCCTTGTCACCCCAGCGGAGATTGTCAAGGATCGTACCGGAGAAAAGTACATTGTTCTGCAGCACCACGGCAACCTGGTTTCGGATCACTTCAAGATCATACTCTCTGACATCTCTGCCACCCACCAGAACGCTTCCCTTTGTCACATCATAAAGACGGCTCAGCAGAGAAACAAGACTGGACTTTCCACTTCCGGTTCCTCCCAGAATACCGATGGTCTCGCCGGAACGGATCTTCAAATTGATATCCTTTAATACCGGCTCCTTTGCATCCTTCTTGTAGCTGAAATCTACATGCTTAAACTCGATAGAACCATCTGCTACTTCCATGACAGGATTTTCCGGATTCGTAATGTCCGGCTTCTCATTTAATACCTCGGCCACACGTCTTGCACTTGCCACACTCATGGTGACCATAACGAAGATCATGGAGAGCATCATCAGGTTCATTAAAATATTCATGCAGTAGGTCAGCAGCATGGACAGATCACCTGTGGTCAGTGTATTGCTGACGATCATATGTGCTCCCATCCAGCTGATCACCAGAATACAGGCATATACCGCAAACTGCATGATCGGCATATTCAGACAGATCATCGCCTCCGCCTTGGTAAACAGCTTATATACATTTCCGCTTGCCTTTGTAAACTTCTCTTTTTCATGATCCTCACGCACATATGCCTTTACCACGCGGATCGCAGACACATTTTCCTGTACGCTCTCATTGAGATCATCATATTTCTGAAAGATGCTTCTGAAATACTTCGTGGTTCTGGTAACCAGAACTCCCAGGATCACTGCCAGAGCCAGTACCGCGATCAGATATATTGTTGCGATCCTTGTATTTACCGCAAAGGACATTACCATAGCGCAGATCAGACTGAACGGCGCTCTCATGCACATACGAAGCAGCATCTGATATGCATTCTGAATATTGGTAACATCTGTAGTAAGTCGTGTGACAAGTCCTGCGGTACTGAACTTATCTATATTGGAAAAGCTGAAGGTCTGTATATTTTCATACATTGCTTTTCTCAAATTCTTTGCAAAGCCGGTGGATGCCTTCGCACCATACTTTCCTCCCATGAAACCACTGAAAAGGCTAAAGCATGCCGCCAACAGCATCAGGACACCCATCTTGTAAATATGTCCTGCATTTCCCACCGATACGCCATTATCAATGATCGAAGCCATCATCAGTGGAATGATTGTCTCCATAATGACCTCCAGGATCATAAAGATCGGAGTCGCAATGGAAGCTTTTTTGTATTCCTTGATCTGCGACGCTAATGTTTTAAGCATAATCAGAAATCCCTCCTTTTCTTTTCTTCCTTCTTTCTCTCTGCACTGTCATTAATATTTGTGGCAACTCTCCCCAGATACTCCTTAAACTGATCCAGCTCCTGCGGAGTAAATCCCGCTGCCAGAAGCTGCTCAAACTTTGCGATCTCTCCCTCTATCAGCCGGTGCGTTTCCAACACCTTCGGGGTCAGTGTCAGCTTTTTGAGCCGGGCATCATAGTCCACGGGAGAACGTACGATCAGTCCTTTCTGAACCATCTGGTCCACTGCCTTAGACACATTGGATCTGGTCATGGCAAGAGCACGTTCCACATCCTTCTGAAACACATCCTCCTGCTGATGATCCAGCAGATAGTGAATGATCCAGCTATCCATGCGGCTGAGCTTTTCCCCCGGCATCGCAGCAATGCGCTGGTCAACGCTTCTCCGGATCATATTGGAAACGCAGTTGATCTCCATTCCCAATGCTCCATCCTTCTTCATGGGCTCCTCACTCCCTTCTTTATGTATCAATTTTCTCTCTTTTGCCATTCTGTTGAAAAGTAGACTGTTTCCATTTCAACAATAAGCGTGATTCTTATTATAGGATAAAAAAAGATAAAGTCAATAGACTTTATCTTTTTTTTAGAAATGTGAAATGTTGATCACAATTTATTATTTAGCAACAATATTTACAATTCGTCCCGGAACATAAATTTCCTTAATGATATTCTTGCCTTCCAGCTTATCTGCGATGGTCTCCTTCGCCTTTGCAAGAACATCGTCCTTCGCATCATCCTTGCCGATCTTCAGAGTTGCACGGGTCTTTCCGTTGACCTGAACGGCAATCTCCACAGTAGACTCTACTGTCTTTGCCTCGTCATACTCCGGCCATGCTGTCTGGTAAACACGACCTTCTCCGCCAATGATCTGCCACAGCTCCTCTGTGATATGTGGAGCAACCGGATTGAGCAGAGTGATCAGAGTCTTGTACTCGCCCTTTGTCACGGAATTCTTCTTATAGAAATCATTGATCAGCGCCATCATGGCAGCGATTGCTGTATTATATTTCAGACTTTCAAAGTCCTGGCTTACCTTCTTGATGGTCTGGTGCATCTTTGTCTCCATATCGGCAGAGTAACCTTCCTCCTCTGTCATAATGGTCTGCAGCTTCCATACACGCTCCAGGAAACGACGGCAACCCTTGACTCCGTCCTCGGACCAGGATGCACTCAGATCAAAGGCACCGATGAACATCTCATAGGTACGCAGAGTGTCTGCACCATAAGCCTGTACAATATCATCCGGATTTACGACATTACCACGGGACTTACTCATCTTCTCGCCGTTCTCACCAAGGATCATTCCGTGAGAGGTACGACGCTGATATGGCTCCTTTGTCGGCACGATTCCCTGATCATACAGGAACTTATGCCAGAAACGGGAATAAAGCAGATGAAGTGTTGTATGCTCCATACCACCGTTATACCAGTCAACCGGCAGCCAGTATTTTAATGCTTCCTTGCTTGCCAGTGCCTCTGTATTATGAGGGTCTGTATAACGCAGGAAATACCAGGAAGAACCTGCCCACTGAGGCATGGTATCAGTCTCTCTCTTTGCAGGACCGCCACAGCATGGACATGTGGTATTTACCCAGTCTGTCATAGCTGCCAGCGGAGATTCTCCGTTGTCTGTCGGCATGTAGCTGTCTACCTCCGGCAGAAGCAGTGGAAGCTCGCTCTCATCCAGTGGTACATAGCCACACTTCTCGCAGTGTACGATTGGGATCGGCTCACCCCAGTATCTCTGTCTAGAGAATACCCAGTCACGAAGCTTGTAATTTACCTTACGGTTTCCAATGCCCTTCTCCTCCAGGAAATCCTTCATCTTTTCCTTAGCCTCTGTCACCTCAAGACCATCCAGGAACTCAGAATTGATCATCTTACCGGTTGCTACATCTGTAAATGCAGCTTCATTGATATCTACCGGCCCCTCTTTTCCTTCTACTACCTGAATCATCGGCAGATCAAACTTCTTGGCAAACTCCCAGTCACGGGTATCATGTGCAGGTACTGCCATGATAGCACCGGTACCATAAGACATCAGTACATAGTCAGAGATCCATACCGGAATCTCCTTGCCGTTGACCGGATTGATCGCTGACATACCGCCAAGTACAACACCAGTCTTATCCTTTGCAAGCTCTGTACGCTCGAAGTCAGACTTTCTCGCTGCCATCTCACGGTATTTCTGGATCTCATCCCAGTTAGTGATCTCATCTTTATATTTATCGATCAGCGGATGCTCCGGAGAAATAACCATATAAGTTGCGCCAAACAATGTATCCGGACGTGTTGTATATACACGGAGCTTCTCATCCTTATCCTTGAGGGTAAAGTCTACCTCTGCACCCTCAGAACGGCCGATCCAGTTCTTCTGGGAAACCTTTACCTTCTCAATGTAATCCACATCATCCAGATCATTAATAAGCTTGTCTGCATATTCCGTGATCTTTAACATCCACTCGCTCTTTACCTTGCGGACAACAGGGGCACCACAGCGCTCGCAGACACCGTTGACAACCTCCTCATTGGCAAGACCAACCTTACATGAGGTACACCAGTTGATCGGCATTTCCTTTTTATATGCCAGTCCGGCATTAAACAGCTTCAGGAAGATCCACTGTGTCCATTTATAATAATCCGGATCTGTTGTATTGATCTCACGATCCCAGTCAAAGGAATATCCCAGTGACTGAAGCTGTCCCTTAAAACGGGCAACATTATTCTTTGTTACAATCTTTGGGTGGATATGATTCTTGATCGCATAATTCTCTGTCGGCAGACCAAACGCATCCCATCCCATTGGGAACAATACATTATATCCCTGCATTCTTCTCTTACGGGAAACAATATCCAGAGCGGTATATGGTCTCGGATGTCCCACATGAAGTCCCTGACCGGAAGGATACGGGAATTCTACCAATGCATAAAACTTCGGCTTGCTGTAGTCTTCTGAAGCCTGAAATGCTTTCTCCTCCTCCCAGATTTTCTGCCATTTCTTTTCCACCGTATGGTGATTGTACATTTCTGCCATGATAATCCTCCAATTCTGCTAAAACTCAATCCTGTTGTATCATATCAGACCAGATAAAATCCGATCCAGCCAAGCAATACTGCGATCAGACAGCCGGCAGCCACATCCTTCGGAAAATGAACTCCCGTGATCACTCTTAAAACTGCCAGTAACAGTCCACATAC
>JBNMJP010000100.1:0-6969 GCA_050873905.1 Jutongia sp.
AGACCAGCTCCGTAAATACACTGCAGAGGTATTCATAGGCACCTCCCAGAAAGGTTCCCACCAGAAACAGGAAACGGTCGCTGCGGTTCCGGTACTGGTAAAGCATCCACGACACCAGGGCGATGGCCAGACCCCAGACAATACTAAAAGGTCCCCAGACCACACTGCTGCGGCTCATCCAGACACCTGCCCGTATCCTGCAAAAGATCGTCTCGGTAATATCTCCCAGAAACGCACCGATCATAAACAGGCTGACCACCTTATAAAAACCACATCCCACTGCAAAACGGGTCCCGGAAGCCTGTCCTTCCCCGCTTTCCGGAGTCCTTGCCGCTTTTTGGGCTTTCGGATATGCCTTATGAATACGCCGGTCCACAAAGCCTGCAATGGCAGCACTTAGTCTGGCACCCACCTTGTCAAGCCCCTGTTCTGCGGCTTTCCAACGCTCCGGGTGGCGGCTTTTACCGGTCAGCAGAAGAAAGGATCCAAGAACATCCACAAACAGAACTCCTGCCAGAACCAACAACATGATCTTCATCAATAAGCCCGGAAGCAGAGAGATCAAAGTCAGAAGCAGATAATTGCCCCAGTGGACTGCCACATATCCCATGGCACCCCAGACCAGAGATGCTGTCAGACAAATGTAACCATCCAGGTTCCATTTCCTTGTGGAGTAATCCCACCAGCGTTCTCCAAAAGCCTTCTCGATCAAGTGTCCGCTGATCCACTCCGCTATGGTGGCATAGACCACCGCAAAGGCAAACAGCCAGAAGCCATTTAATTCCTGCAGTCCGATGGACATACACACCACCGTAAACCCATAGATCACACAAAAGGGGCCGTTTACAAGACCACGGTTGGCAAATTTCCGCTGCTTTAATGTTGCGATCACAGTCTCCAGTACCCATCCCCCAAAGGAATAGATAAAAAACAGCCACAATAGTTCATATCCGGTAAAATGATGCATAAGCTTCTCCCTCTAAGCAATATTATTTGTTATTGTATCATTTTTTCACGGATAACGCAAAAAAGATATGCGAAACAGCCTGTAACCATTTCGCATATCCTCGTTATGAAAGTTTTCAGATTATTATGTTGTTGGGTGTTTCTATAAAGCAAACTTTATGCATTGGCTTCTCTTTTCTTGAGAAGAGAAAATAAAAGGTTGATGATAAGGATAAAGACGAAGAGCACCACTCCGGTTGCAATCAGTGCTTCCCTGTGAAGATCCGTGGCATACCCCATATCAATGACGATATTGGCTGTCATGGTACGAACTCCGTCGAAAATGGATCCGGGTATTCTCGGCTGATTACCTGCTACCATAATGACCGCCATGGTCTCACCAATGGCACGGCCAACCCCGAGGATCACTGCCGCCATGATACCGGATTTTGCCGCCGGTACCACTGTCATGAATACGCTTCGCTCGTGGGTTGCTCCCAGTGCCAGTGCGCCCTGATAATAGGAATCCGGCACCGCACGGATTGCAGACTCTGAGACATTGATAATGGTTGGCAGGATCATCATACCAAGCAGTACCGATGCGGTCAGGATACTCTGTCCTGTCGTTGTCATCCCATACTGCATCAGGACCGGCCGGAAGGTGTTACGCACAAACGGCACCAGCACCATCAGACCAAAGAAACCGTACACTACGGAAGGAATACCTGCTAGAAGCTCTACGCCGGGCTTCAATATCTTATACAGCTTTTTCGGACAAAACTTCGCCATAAATACTGCCATCAAAAGCCCGATGGGCACTCCCACGATGATCGCTCCGGCTGTAACATAGATACTTCCGATGATCGTGGACAGAATGCCAAATAACTGGCTTCCCGGTTTCCATTCGGTTCCCAGAAGAAATTCCTTCAGACCGATCTTGGCGATTCCCGGTACACCATTTGTAAACAGGAATACACAGATCAGGGCAACCGACAGAATGGAAATACATGCACTGATCAGAAAGACAATCTCCATCGCTTTCTCTTTGATATTATTTACCTTTACTTTTTTCATTTTGCCATATCCTTTCACGCAGCCTTGTTTCTGCTGAAATGACTGGTACAGCCCACGGTTTCCGTTTCTTTGCCGTTCCTGCCGTACCAGCCATACTCTATTATATATCCTTCACCGGATAATACTTCCATTTTACTCTGTCACATCGTTCCAGTCTGTTACCTCACCGGTAAAGATTTTCTTTACCATGTCAGTAGAGATATCCGTACGCTCATTCTGTGTATTCACGATCACTGCGATTCCATCCAGTGCAATTGCCTGGGATTCCAGACCTTTATCCTTCTCGCTGTCTTCCAGTTCTCTGGATGCCATACCAATATCACAGGTGCCATCTGCGGCTGCTGTCATACCTGTGGTAGAATCACTTTCCTGAATTTCGATCTCCGCCTTTGTATTGACTTTCTTATATGCCTCCGCCAGTTTTTCCATAACAGGTGTTACAGAAGAAGAACCTGCTACCACAAGCTTTCCGGATTCACCGGAAGTCTTGAATGCCTTTGCGTTATCTACAGAAGTGATATATCCGTTGTCCTCAACAACCTTCTGGCCATCTTCACTCATAATATAGTCAATAAAGTCCTGCGCCAGCTTTCCGGGTTTGCCCTTTGTGGCAATATTGAACGGACGGGAAAGGCTGTATTTTCCATCCTTGATATTGGCTGCTGTCGGCTCGACACCGTCAACATTGAGTGCCTTTACCGTATCATTCAGGGAACCGGTAGAAGAATATCCGATTGCATACTCGTCACCGGAAACAGTTGTCATCATAATCTCTGTACTGTTGGAAATAATTGCATTTGCTGTTGTATTATCCGTTTTGTTGCCATCTGCATCCTTCTCTTCTACGCCGGTAAGCTCTACGAAAGCACCTCTTGTACCGGATCCATCCTCACGGGATACCACACTGATTGGCTGACTTACACTTCCGCCGGAAGATGATCCTGCATCGGAGCCTGCATTTCCATTGCTGCCACAGCCTGTCATTAATGCTGCTGCACACATTACACTCATTGCCACTGCCAATAATTTACTCTTTCTCATAATATTGTCCTCATTTCTGCACTGCATCTTTTCTTATATATTGCTTCATATCCGGCAGTGCACAAAATATAAAGCCACCGTCTTACGACGATGACTTAATGATAAAATGAGAACGTAAAATCTACTATCGTATTTACGTCAAGATTGTGTAAAACCTTTGTGAATTAATTCTTCCATTTCCTGTATGGAAAGTGCTCCGGACTGTTCTCTGCTTTTATGTATCACCAGATCATAATACTGCTTTCGCTGCTGTTCTGTCGCAAAAGCCGCCTTTACATGCGGCCGGATCTGCCCCAGCCTTTCATTTAATACCCCGAAATAATCCGGGATCTGTCCCTGCAGCTCCTGACGAAGCTTTTTGATCAATGCCGGACTGTTACCACCACTGGAAAATCCGGCTACAATATCCCCCTGTTTCACCAGAGACGGAAAATAAAAGCTGCATTTTTCCTTATCATCTACCACGTTTACCAGAATCCTCTCTAGGCGGCAGTATTCTGATATTTCCCGGTTACACTCCTCATTATCGGTCGCCGCGATCACGAAAAACTTCTGCTCCAGATCTTTTTTTTCATACGCACGGTACAGTAATTGCAGTTGTCCGGGATGTTCCCCGGCAAGATCACAGATTGATTCACATATTTCCAGGGAAACCACCGTTATATTCACACCAAAGGGAAGTAATTCACGGATTTTTCGAAATGCCACATCGCCTCCCCCGACCACAAGGCATTCCTTTCCTTCCAGTTCTATAAAAAACGGAAAATACGCCATATTAATTAACCATGCCTTTCTTCACTTACTCTGCAACTAACGCAGACAGATATATACCACATAAGCGGCATACATGACAAGCATGGAAATCCCCTCCCAGCGTACCAGCTTCTGCTTCGTCCATGCAAAACAGAGCACGATGATACTCATAACCACCAGCACAATAATATCAATGATATTTTCCATCTGGAACACCATAGGATGAATGGCTGCTGCAACACCAAGAACAAACAATATATTAAAGATGTTGGAACCAATAACATTGCCCAGTGCCATATCTACCTCATGCTTTCTGGCGGCTACGACAGAAGTGGCAAGCTCCGGCAGACTTGTTCCAAATGCCACAATGGTCAGACCGATCAGATTCTGACTCATGCCAAAGGATGCTGCGATTGCAGAAGCTGCATTTACTACAAGCTGTCCACCTGCTGCAATAGCCGCTCCACCTCCTACAATATACACGATACACTGCCAGACAGGCCGGATCTCGTATTCATCCTCATCCGCATTTTCACTTCTTGCCTTCTGTGCAGACCGGATCATCCAAAGGAGAAATCCCACAAACAGAATCAACAAGATCAATCCATCTACATGCCCCAGAGTCATACCGATCCAGCCAAGAACCATTAGTACAACCGCCACGATCACAGAAAACGGAAACTCCCCGGTCAGGGTATTCCGGCTGACTGCCAACGGACAAAACAGGGTACAAAAGCCACAAACCACCATCAGATTAAAGATATTGGATCCCACTGCATTTCCTACCGCTACACCGGTATTACCCGCAAGTGCTGCACTGATACTGACCGCACATTCCGGCAGACTGGTTCCCATTGCCACAATGGTCAGACCAATGATCAGAGAAGGCACCCGAAGCCGCTTGGCAATACTTGAGCTTCCTTCCACGAAAAAGTCTGCTCCCTTAAGCAGCAAAACAAATCCTATCACTAACAACAAATAATCCATTTTATTTTCCTCTTTCTTTCAGCATATGAACAAATCTTATAGCACCAGCCACGCTTTGTCAATGCACGGAATAGAGAAATCCTGTATATTTACAGCGTTTAAAGCATATTTTCCAAAAAAGTGGCATACCCTCTGGTGGAATCCCGCACAAATACATGGGTCACTGCCCCGATGCATTTCCCGTTCTGCAATAAAGGAGCACCGCTCATTCCCTGTACGATCCCCCCGGCCTTCTGAAGCAGTTTCGGATCTGTCACATGAATTTCCATTCCCTTATTATCTTCCGAAGAAAGATGGATCTTCTCGATCTCCACCTCATATTCCTGTACCTTATCGTCCAGCTGACATAATATGGTTGCCTTTCCCTTTTTCACATCCTGCTTACAACCTGCTTCGCAGGATTGTTCTTCCCGAAACTGATACTGTTTATTGGAAATGACACCTGTAATTCCAAGAGATGTATTATTTCGAATTTCGCCTAATTTATTTTTGCCACCGAGCGCAACAACCCCCGCCAGCTGCCCCGGTGCTCCTTTCTTCCCTTTGACCACATGATCGATTTCCGCCGGATATAATCCGCCATTCTGCAGATGGATCAACAACTCCGTATCTACATCATTAATTCCATGTCCCAGTGCCGCAAATTCATTATCTTCCGTAACAAAGGTAAGGGTCCCAATCCCTTCGGTATCCTCCCGCAGCCATGCTCCGATCTGATATGTTCCGTTTTGTGCCCGGACCGGAGATAGCTTAATTTTTATTTTTGCGGAATCCCTTTTGACACTCAGGATCACTTTCCCCGCCCCATTTTTCTGAATCACCCTGCTGACATCCTGAATCGTTACCACAGGCTGTCCATTTACCTCATAAATATAGTCTCCCGTCTGCAATTTATTGTAGGACGGCATTTTTTCATTTCCTTTGGAAACCGGTATCTTTCCTGTTCCCAATACCAGCAAACCATCGGAATGGATATAAAGTCCCACGGCTTTCCCCACCGGCATCACTTTTGTTTCCTTTCGAACATCAATGGTGATCTTTTTGCAGGGAATCAGTCCAAATAAACGCACCTCTCCCTGCATGCTCCCGCATTTCTCTGCAGAAACCGCCAAAGGACCTGCCATACTAAACCGGATATGTCTTCCAACCTTCTGTGCATGGTCAATGCTTACCTGCGCCACCTCCGCCTCCGACCGTTCCACGCTTACCTGGGTAAAAGGAATCCCAAAATCTATATTTTCGATTCGATTCTGAAAAAGAACGATTTCATCCGGAATCCGATTTTTCATTTCAAAATACCAGTACACTGCAGTAAACGCCACAACTGCGATCAAAACTCCCAACAGACATGACCGGTACATCCATTTCTGCCTCTGTGTCATACGATAACTCTGTCTTCTATGTCTGGTATTCATCCCGCCACTCCTTCCATAAAAAGGGAAAAACCAGCGTTTTGCCCTTGCTCTTCACGATATTACGAGTATGTCCTATCCACTAAAAAAGAACGCTTATATCATTATGATACAAAACGCTCTTTTCTATACGATACCGGCAAAGAATGACGATCATTTCCCGTAAATTTTATCTTGGTTGATAAATTTGTGCTTACCATATCAAAAATTATTCAGGCTCTCAGGCTGCTTTTCACCTGCTCGGCCATCTGTTTCATCTCCGCTGCACTTTTCCGGACAGAATCCGTGATCTCCACTCCTCCTAAAATCCTGGCCAGCTCGTTCACAGACTCCTCTGTATCCAGCAGACGGATATCTGTCGAAGTATGATCCTTCCTGCTGCTCTTTTCAATCAGATAATGCGCATCTGCCATCGCTGCAATCTGCGCCAAATGGGAAATACAGATGACCTGATGTGTATTTCCAATATAAGACATCTTTTCTGCTACCATCTGCGCCGTCCGTCCACTGATACCCACATCAATCTCATCAAAGATCAGTGTCGGAATTTCATCGTGCTGTGCCAGTACCGCCTTCACAGCCAGCATGATTCGGGATAACTCTCCTCCGGATGCCGCCTCTCCGATCGGCTTCCTGTCCATCCCCGGGTTTGTGGAAAGCATAAACTCTACCTCATCCTGTCCATACCGGTTCATATGACCCAGTGGACGTACTGCAATTTCAAACTGTACCTGCAGAAAATTCAACTCTTTCAGTG
>JBNMJP010000101.1:0-6878 GCA_050873905.1 Jutongia sp.
ATTCCAAACTCCTGCGGCACCTTCTGCTTCTCACTTGCCTTTAGATCCTGACCAAAGGCAATATAACGGTCGTAGCTGGTATCCTCCCCACTGACCACCGCATCTGCTGAAGCAGATTTTCCCGGCACGCATAAAAGTCCTGCACATAAAAGCACACCAAATAATATTTTGATTCCCTGTTTCATCCTTGTTTCCATCCTTTCCGGAGTAATCCCCTTTATCCCATTGCGGATAATCCGCCTGCAAAAGTTATCCCACACCTTCGAGGACAGTTTACCACAAAAGCCCCCCACAGAAAAGTGGGGAGCTTCTCATTTCAGAAAAATATAATGAATTTACCCGAAAGCCTGCACGACAATTCTTAGATTGCCTTTCCTGCCTGAATTCTTTCCATGGCACGCTTTGTATTTTCCAGACTTCCGAAAGCAGTCAGTCGGAAATATCCTTCTCCGCTTGGTCCAAATCCGGAGCCAGGAGTACCTACGATATTAAGGTTCTCCAGAAGATAATCAAAGAACTCCCATGATGTCATCTTATCCGGAGTCTTGAGCCAGATATACGGAGCATCCGTGCCGCCATAAACCTCATAGCCTGCACCGGTAAGACCCTCGCGAATCAGCTTTGCATTGTTCATGTAATAAGCGATCTGCTCATTTGTCTGCTTTCTTCCCTCATCGGTATATACAGCAGCACCTGCAGCCTGAATGATATAAGGAGCACCGTTAAACTTGGTACCATGACGGCGTGCCCACAGACTGTGAAGTGTTACATCTCCGGATTTCAGTTCCTTAGGAACTACAGTAAATCCAAGACGTGTACCTGTAAATCCGGCATTCTTGGAGAAGCTTCGAAGCTCGATCGCACAAGCGGTTGCTCCCTTACACTCGTAAATACTGTGTGGTACATTTTCAGATGAAATATATGCCTCATAAGCAGCATCGTAAATGATCACTGCTCCTACCTTTAATGCATAGTCAACCCAAACCTGAAGCTGATCCTTGGTGATCGTGGTACCTGTCGGGTTATTTGGGAAACAAAGATAGATAATATCCGGTGTCTCCTTTGGAAGCTCCGGTACAAAGTTGTTCTCCTTTGTGCATGGCATATAAATGACATCAGACCATTTCTCTGTAGCCGGATCATATGTACCGGTACGTCCTGCCATAGCGTTAGTATCTACATATACCGGATAAACAGGATCGCAGACAGCGATCTTATTATCCTGGCTGAAAATATCTCCAATATTACCGGAATCACTCTTTGCTCCGTCACTGACAAAGATCTCATCTGCTGAAATATCGCAGCCTCTGTCCTTATAATCCTTCTGTGCGATCACATCACGCAGAAACTCATATCCCAGATCCGGTGCATATCCCTTAAATGTCTCTTTCTTTGACATCTCGTCAACCGCACTGTGAAGTCTGTCGATCACAGCCGGAGCCAGTGGCAATGTTACATCACCGATACCAAGACGGATAATATCCTTGTCCGGATTTGCCTCACTGTATGCTGCAACCTTTTTGGCAATTGTTGAAAAAAGATAACTGCCCGGTAATTTTAAATAATTGTCATTAATCTTAAACATGATACTGCTCCTTTCTATATTCATCTGTCCAGTTTGTTGGACTTGTATCAATTATCAACTTATTCATCACGTCCAAGCATTCGCTTAACAACTTGCTTCGCCCAATGAACCTTTCCTTTAACAGGTGCTTTTATATCTTCAATTTCTTTTTCCTTCTCATCAATGATCTCCTGCTGCTGAGCAATCACATCTCCGAGAATCTGTACAAGCTCTTTTGAAGTATATGTTGCCGGCTTACCGTCCCCTGACAAAATAATCTCATCACGGAAAAGAATACCATCTTCTCTTCCCATGTACTCTCTTGCAACCCTGCTGTTTCCTTCTTCATACTTCTTTAAAAATGCTTCATGTTCTTCATTTGAAAAATATTTAGCAGTAGAATAACCTGTCTCTCCCATTTTTTTCTGCTGAACACTTGTAAGCATTGGCACAACGAAATTCATTTTTGTTGTATAAAGTTTATTGTAATTCAGCAAACGCTTCACCTCTAAGCAAGCTCCATCAAGACTTACATTAATCGCCTGTTTCGGAAGCACAAACTCATCGGTTAATTCAATACCGAAAATATGAAGAAAATCAGACAGAATCGTTCCGCCATAATACTGCTGTTTCTCATAAGCACGTACAATAATATTCTCTTTTCCCACAGCTTCTGCGATCTCATCCAGACGTTCCGCATAATCAAGCTGAAAATACTGTGCCTTTTTTGATTTAATATACTCACTGAAAGAAACTGTCATATTCTCTTTTACCTGCTGTGCCCAATAGGATTGAATCAACAAATCCTGTCGGCGAAAATATACAATAATTTTTAAATCTGCTCCTGCCTTTGCCAGTCTTTCTTTAAAATACACAAGACGTTCCTTATCAATATCTTTATTATTCCACATTTGCTCGTCGGAAAATATCAGATTCTGAACATCCTTCAAACGCTTTTCAATTTTTTCAAACGCCTGTTCAACAACCTCTTTTTCTTTATCTTTCTGACGTTTTT
Source organism: Jutongia sp. (assembly GCA_050873905.1). GTDB lineage: Bacteria > Bacillota > Clostridia > Lachnospirales > Lachnospiraceae > Jutongia. The sequence goes on from JBNMJP010000101.1 coordinate 2,580, forward strand.
TATTGCTATCATAAATAAACGGATTTAGACAATGAGCATTTCTGTTTGAGTTTATCCCCGGAAAATCAAACCCTAAATTTGGATAATCATACCCCTGCTGCTTTAACAATTTGCGGTTTTTCTTTTTTTGCATAAACACCTGAATTGCTGAGGTACCCGTCTTCGGTGTACCTATATGAATGTATACAGTAGACATCTTTTCCTCCTAAACGAATTTGTCTTTTGACAAAATTGTTGCCTTTAGTATTTGTTTTCTAATAAACATCATTGGATCTATAGCAGATCGTAATAATATAATAAATCAAAAAACCCCGAAAGCAAATAGCTTCCGAGGTGCCCCTGCCAAGGATTCATCCGCATCACACACTCAATCCCTGCGCAATCGAGGTGACAGGATTTGAACCTGCGACCTCTGCGTCCCGAACGCAGCGCTATACCAAACTTAGCCACACCTCGAATTTGGTTGTAATCCCTGTATGTGAGCTTTATGACATGCATACAATATATAGCAGTCGTAAAACCACGCTTTATATATTAGCACACTTATTTTTTCTTTGCAAGTCTTTTTCTAAAATCTTCTCCAACATTTTTAATGCCCGCTTATTTTTCTCCACATCATGGACCCGGACAAAATCCCAACCGGCCATACCTGCCAGAACCGATGTCACCATGGTGCCTTCCTCTCTCTCGGTCACCGGCAGATCCAGTGTCAGTCCGATCACGGATTTCCGGGATGCTGCTAACAAAAGCGGCAGATCAAAGCGTTCAAATATATTCAGATTTGCCAGGATCTCCAGATTCTGCTCATAATCCTTTGCAAAACCAACCCCCGGATCAAGGATCATTCTGTCCCTGTTGATCCCTGCCTGCTCACCGATGGAAATACTGTCCTCCAGATCAGCCAGCACATCCTGCAGAAAGTCCTGATATACCGCCTGATCCCTGTTATGCATCACGCAGACCGGCACATCATATTTTGCAATGATCTGCGCCATGGTGCCGCAGTCCCAGACAGAAGCCTGTCCCTCCGGAGCATAAAACTTATCGTAACGAAGCCCCCAGATATCATTGGCAAGATCTGCTCCCGCTGCCAGTGCCGCATCCATCACCGGCGCTTTATAGGTATCAATGGATACAGGAATATCAAACCTTTCCTTTACTGCCTCAATGATCCCTGTCACACGCTCGATCTCCTCCGGTACTGTGATCTTCTGATAACCCGGTCTTGTGGATTCTCCACCTACATCAATGATATCGGCTCCCTGCTGTACCATTTCCTGTACATGAAAAAGAGCGGCATCTTTATCATTAAATTTGCCACCGTCCGAAAAAGAATCCGGTGTGACATTTAAGATTCCCATAATATAGACATGTCCCTGTCCGTAAGTAAATTCTCTGTTTCCGATTTTCATATCTTCTTCCTCTCTTTGTCCGTGATTCTGTCATTCTTTATCTTTGTCCCATTATTGGGACAAAGCAATTCAGTACCGGATCCGTTTTCTTGTCTGATCTGTTTTCCACCTATCCCTTTATCTGGACAGCAGTTTCAAAAAACGATCCTGTTTTTCCGTATCCTCCATCTCTCCCCGCACTGCATATGTCACAGTCTGAGTGCCCGGCTTTTTGATACCTCTCATGGTCATACACATGTGCTCCGCTTCAATCATGACCATCACACCCTTCGGTTTCAGATATGTCATAATATCATCGGCGATCTGTGCTGTCATCTGCTCCTGGATCTGTGGTCTGCGGGCATATACCTCTACGGTTCTTGCCAGCTTGCTTAAGCCTACAACCTTTCCATCCGGAATATATCCGATGTGTACCTTGCCATAAAACGGCAGTAAATGATGCTCACAGAGAGAATAAAAGGTAATATCCTTTTCAATGACCATTTCGTTATTCTGTGCCGTAAAGGTACGCTCAAGATGTTCTTTGGCATTCTGCCCCATTCCGGCAAAAATCTCCTCGCACATGGCACTGATCCTGGCTGGAGTTTCCTGTATGCCCTCCCGGCTGATATCATCACCGATTCCTTCCAAAAACAGTGTTACCGCCTGTTCTATTTTTTCTTTATCCATGTTTACTCCAATCCACTATGCTCCTATCACAGTTTCTTTCTAAAATCTGAACATCATTCTATCAAATATACCGACTGGTGTCAAAAAAGCGGTACACTTCGTGTAGAAACGACAGGCTTCCAAAAATAATGGTCTTGGTATTATGTCCGTCTTTTTCCATCTTTTGAAGAGCCTTGGTCACCGTCTCGCAGCTTTCTACCGCAATCTTCCTGTCATATTTCCGGCATTTGCGCTCCACAATCTCCGCCAGTGCCTTCGGATCCATTCCCCGCTCTCCTGCTGCTTTTACAGTATACACAGAGGTTGCTAACGGTAGCATTTCGTCAAGGATCTTCTCATAATCTTTATCCCGGAATACCCCGAAGATATAACGGAATCTCTGTGCCGGAAAATAAATTTCCAGAGATTTTTTTAACGCAGCGGCGCCATCCGGATTATGAGCACCATCCAGTATTAAAAACGGATCCTTGGAGATCAGTTCAAAACGGCCTGTCCATTTTGTTACCCGAAATGCAGTCTGAACCGAACTGATATTGATCTTATGAAAGCCCGTCTGTGCCATAAGCTTTAATGCCTCAAATGCGGTCACTGCATTTTCCGGCTGGTAATAGCCCAGCTGACGGATCTCCAGAGGATATCCCTGATAACGGAATGCTGTTTTTTCCAGAGAAAAATCCTTCTGACGGATCTGCTCCGGCTCTGCTACCCGCAGCTTTAAGCCACGATGCTGACAGATTTCCTTTAGCATTTCCATAACTGCATTATCCTGTCTGACAGAAACAACCGGACACCCCGCTTTAATGATCCCAAATTTTTGATAAGCAATTTCCTCAATGGTATCTCCTAAAAATGCCGTGTGATCTCTGCTGATCTTTGTAAAAACGGTCAGGACCGGTTTCTCAACGATATTGGTTGCATCATTTCTGCCTCCCATTCCCACTTCAACAACCGCCACATCCACATGCCAGCAAGCCATCTGGCAGTACGCCATCACCGTCTCAATCTCAAATGCCGTAGGACAATCCATACCGGCCGCCTTCATTTTATCCACTGCCGCTGCAAGCTCTGTGATACGTCCTGCCACTTCCTCTTCTGATATCCACTCCACATCCGTGCCGAAATGATTCCCCGATATTCTCTGGATCTGCTCCCTGGGATCAAAGAGTGCCGGGGACGCAAATCTTCCCACCGAATACCCGGACATGGCAAGTGCATTCGATATATAAGCTCCTACGGATCCCTTTCCATTGGTTCCCGCAATATGCACGATCCTCAGTTTTTTCTCCGGATGTCCCATAAGCTCCGCCAGCTTCATGACACGATCCATGGAATAATCGCTTGCCAGTTTTTTTCGTATTTCTTCGATATATACTACTGCTTCCTGATAGTTCATACTAATCCTGCATTCCTTTCTCAACCCACAGACTTTGGACCACCGGCCCAAATCCAAGAATTGATTCGCAATTCTCATTGGCTGTACACTACGTTACAGGTATTTTTCTATCCCCCGAAAAAAGGGCTCGGATAAAAAGGGTAAAACCCCTTTTACCTAAGCCCCCATGTTATTCATACGATTTATAAAATGTAACACACGCCGGATGCAAATCATCCGGTTCTGACTGTGACCGCACCATCTTATTTGATGATACGAACCTTTAATACACCGTCAATGGCACTCAGCTTCTCTGCAAATGCCTCTGTAGAATCAGAGTCAATATCAAAGATACAGTAAGAGTAATCCCCACGGCTCTTATTGGTCATATGTGCGATGTTGATTCCCTCAGAGGAGAATACATTGGTAAACTGTGTCAGCATATTTGGAATATTTTTATGCGCAACGGTAATTCTTCCCTTTGTCTCACAGACACCTGCATCACATGCCGGATAGTTTACGGAATTTCTGATGTTACCATTCTCCATGAAATCACGGATCTCTTCCACTGCCATGATTGCACAGTTATCCTCGGACTCCTCTGTTGAAGCACCCAGGTGAGGTGTTGCGATAACATTTGGCATCTTAACTACCGCAGGATTTGGGAAATCTGTTACATACTTTGCAACCTTTCCGGACTCCAGAGCAACCTTCATATCATCATCATTTACCAGAAGATCACGGGCAAAGTTTAATACAACAACGCCGTCCTTCATCTGATCAAATGCCTCTTTATTCAGAAGACCTTTTGTCTCCGGCATATATGGTACATGAACGGTGACATAA
>JBNMJP010000102.1:0-6836 GCA_050873905.1 Jutongia sp.
CCTTATGCCCCGGCATATGTGCCCTCATGCCATCTGCGGCAATATATCTGTCAATAAAATCAGCAACCGGTGTTCTCACGATTCCTTCTCCTGTGGCGCCGGCATCTGTGTTCCCTGCTGCATCTGTCCCTGTGCTGCTGTCATCTGTGTTCCCTGCTGCACCTGTCCCTGCGCTGCTGCCATCTGTGTATCCTTCTGCGCTTTTTCCTGCTCCGCCTTTGCTTTCAGGGCGTCCTTGATCTGGCGCATATACATCTCCTCGCGCATGCGGTTATTGGCTTCATTTCTCTTCTGAATGTTGATCAGCATATTGATCGCATAAAGGATCACCGGCACAAATACCGTCAGCATAATACTTCCGATAAACCAGTTGTGAGCACCATCCGATGCTGTGATTGCTGTAATGATCGTCATCAGATACATAAATACAAGTAACACCACTCCGATCATTGCAAAAACTCTCTTTAATTTGTCCATAATTCTTTTACGCTCCTTTCTATCCGCAGGTCTTAAACTGCAGACATAAACTTTTTGCAGGAAGGTTTATTTTATCTTCTTCCCGATCCGTTTAAAATGTTCCTGTATTGTTTTCTCATATCCGTTATCGGACAGATGGAAAAACCTTCGGTCCTTTAATTCATCCGGCAGATACTGCTGTTCCACATAATGATTCGGGTAATCATGGGAATACAGATAGCCGATTCCGTGTCCCAGCTTTGCCGCACTCTTATAATGAGCATCCTGCAGATGTGCCGGGATCGGGCATGTCTTCGAATGCGCCACCAGATCCATCGCCTCATCGATCGCCATGATCGCCGAATTACTTTTCGGAGCGCATGCTACATAGCTGGCTGCCTGTGCCAGCACGATCCGCGCCTCCGGCATACCAAGCCGCTCCACAGCCTGCGCCGCACTGGTTGCCACCACAAGTGCCTGTGGGTCTGCATTGGACACATCCTCCGCCGCACAGATCATGATACGTCGGGCAATAAATGCCACATCCTCCCCAGCATAAAGCATTCTCGCCAGATAATATATGGCGGCATCCGGATCAGAGCCCCGCATACTTTTGATAAATGCAGAGATTGTATCGTAGTGATTATCCCCGGACTTATCGTAACGAAGCACCCGTTTCTGGATACATTCCTGCGCCACCTCAAGGGTAATATGGATCTGGTCATCTTCACTGCGCTCCGTGGAAAGCACGCCAAGCTCCAGTGCATTGAGGGCGCTTCTGGCATCTCCATTGGCCACATCCGCCAGAAAGTCTGCCGCATCCGGCTCAAGCACAGCACGGTAGCTTCCCATACCGCGCTCTCTGTCCTCCACGGCACGGAATAAAAGCTGGCGGATATCCTCTTTCATAAGAGGCTTTAATTCAAAGATCACAGACCGGGAAATCAACGCGCTGTTTACCTCAAAATAAGGATTCTCCGTGGTTGCTCCGATCAGGATCACCGTGCCATCCTCCACATAGGGGAGAAGATAATCCTGCTGTCCCTTGTTAAAACGATGGATCTCGTCTACAAACAGGATCGTCTTTTTGCCATACATTCCTGCCTGATTCTTTGCCTCCTGCACCACCTCTTCCATATCCTTCTTGCCTGCGGAGGTGGCATTCACCTGACGAAACACGGCACTGGTGGTATTGGCGATCACCTTGGCAAGTGTCGTCTTTCCGGTTCCCGGCGGTCCGTAAAAGATCACGGAGCTTAGCTTGTCCGCCTGAATCGCCCGGTACAAAAGCCGGTTCTTTCCTACAATATGCTCCTGCCCCACCACCTCGTCCAGCGTCCGCGGACGCATCCGGGAGGCTAAGGGGGCATCATCATCCTTGGACTGTTCCCTCATATATTCAAATAAATCCATATCTGATCTGTCCTTTCTTATTCTCCATCAAAGACCATAGGCTGTCCGTCAAGGACCGCAAAAAACAGTTCATCCGAAATGTCAAGCTCTGCTTTTCCGGCGGTTGCTTCGGTGATCTCCTTCGTCAATGCTCCCACCTCTTCCTCCGGCACCAGCACATCCATCTCCACCGCCTCACCATAGCGGGTATCCATCACCGGGATCTGCCGTTTTCCTACAATATACTGGAGCTTTCCGATACCATTGTAATCGGTTCCGATAGATATCTTCCGTCCCGGCTGCTTTGTCATGATCCGGCTTGCCGCAAGCCCCGCCTGCGTTACCTGGGAATATGCCCGCACCAGACCTCCTGTTCCCAGAAGCGTGCCTCCGAAATATCTTGTCACAATCACAAGAACATCATGGATCCCCTGTCCCTGCAACACCTCCAGGATCGGCCTTCCTGCTGTTCCGGAGGGTTCCCCGTCATCACTGCACCGGCTGATCTCATTGTTCGGACCGATCACAAAGGCATGACAGTTGTGTCTGGCATCCCAGTACTGCTTCCGGATCTGTTCAATATGACCGGCTGCCTCCTCCTCGGAATGCACCGGAAATACATGGGCAATAAAACGGGACTTCTTTTCTACGATCTCGTCACTGCCTCCCTCATAAACTATCTGATATGACTGACTCATAAAAATCCTCACTTCTGAGCAATTCCTGTAAATCCTCTTAAAACCGTCTGCTCTTGCTCCCAGGCAGACAGCCCTCTCACCATGCTCCCGGACTATTCCGTAACCTTTCTGGCACTGGTATAAACCGCCACTGCCGCTCCAATGATCATCAGGATATAAAAATTCACGCCACGGCTCAACAGCATTGCAGATACCGCATTACTCCTGCTCATGATCTGTCGGAACATAGTCACAAAAAATCCTTCGTTGACACCAACACCACCGGGCATTGGCAGAATATCAATACAGACTGCCACAAAGCTCTGCAGCATCACAACCTCCCACGGGGATGCGCCATGCTGTCCCAGAGCAAGACAGACAAACCAGGTCACCACAAAGAAGCTGAGCCTCTGCAGTACCGTGATTCCCAATACCACAAAGAACACCTCCCAATGTGTTCTCATATACACGGCTCCCTCCTGATACAATTCCAGCGAATGATCCAGCCGCTCCATAAACCGTTTTTTGTTGCGGATGATCCGCAGCTTATGACAGATCCAGGTACCAAAGTGTGCCAGATTCCGGACACCGTTTTTTGAAAAAACAACAATAGAGTACAAAATAATGGACACCAGATTCACTGTCATGCCAACCACAAAAAGCCAGTAATAATGTCCCAGATACTGGTGAAGAAAGCCACGGAAAAACAGAAGTACAATTCCTTCTATGACTATCAATGCCACTTTATAAATAATCGTCCAGAACAAAAGTGCCACGGAAGAAACTCCGATGGATACACCATCCTGACGCATATAATACACCTGCATGGGCTGTCCGCCACTGGCTGACGGTGTGATCGCATTAAACAAAAATCCAATAAAGGTGTATTTCACACCATCTCTAAGTTTCATAGATGTTCCTGCCGACTGCACGATCACCTTCAGAGATACTGCCTGCAGAACCAGATATGCAACGGCAAACAAAGCGGCAAATACAAGCCAGCTTTTATCTGCTTTTTTCAAAACAGATAAGATTTCCTTCAGATCTTCTCCATGAAGAAGTGTATAAAAGGTAAAAGACAGAACCACGATCATTAATATAATATTAAATACATAGGTCTTTTTTTTACGCATTGATATCCCCTTTCCTGTTATCGTTTACTCTCTCATACCTTTTCCATTATTTCAACCGGAACGTCTTTGGTGCCAGCTTCCACACCAGCAGCAATGCCGCCACCAGAGTCACAATGGTCACTCCCAGAACGATCGCCGCAAAATATGTCGGCGGCGTATGAATCTGCAGACAGCTGTATGCCACAAGATAAATACCGATGGTACAAGCCTTGTAACCGACGCTTGTGGTATTCCCCGCCTCTGTAAACGGCTGAAAAATATAATACATACACAGAAACAATACGGAGAAAAATACCGACAGCATCACAATACAAAATAAGATCGCGATGATCTGCAGCATATTCTGAAATCTTCCCAAAAGCATTAAATTAATAAATACTCCGGCACAAAACGCCGCAATAAACGGACACTCTGTCCGGATCATATAGCGCAGACGGATCCGGAAGCTGGACATGATCGCCTCCGGTGTCCGGTAATATCCATATTTCAGCAGAGAAGCATCACAGTGAAAAAACATCGCCTGTGTCAGCTTTTCTCCGGAAGAAGAACAATACATAACAAACACAAGGATCGCCAACAGCATATTCACCGTGCTCCAAACGCCGTCGCTCAGTTCCTGAAACTGTGCTGCCGGTGCCACAAAACGACAAACGATCACAGCCACTGCGGTCACTCCAAACAATCCTTCCACGATCCATGCCTTGATCCGGCTTGGTCTTGCCACGATCTTTTTGTGACGTTCAAAAAAGATGGCATGAAGATATTCATAGCCGCTTTTATCCTGAAAGATCCGCTCCGTCACGGCATCCTCGTCCAAGGTATCCTTTAATTGACCGTCGAGAGACTGGACATTGTCAACTTTCTTCTGATGCTCCATCACACGCTGATAACTGCAGAGCATTCTCGCCACCTGCAGGTATTTGGGATACGCCCGCAGATATCTCACAGAAGCCACGGCTGCGATCAGCATAACCACCAGAAGGATCCCCTGTAATCCCATGGAAAAACCACCTGCATCAAACAACGGATTCCAGACCGTCTTTTGTCCCTGTACCAAATACAGGACAGGATAAAGTCCATATGCCACAACTGCCATCAGGAAATTGTACAGATAATAACCTCCCTGTACCTCCTTACTTTTGTCCTGATAAGGAATTGTATCATAACGCTCACACAGAAGCAGGGAAACCGCCTCACCAATTGGGCGACAGCAGATATAACAAAGGATCACCCACACAAAAAGCCCCATATGTCCCGGAAAAGCATGGTTTAAGATCAGGAAAAATGCGATCATCCAACAGACGGCTGCTTTGCCATATTCCCATAAAATGCCGGTGAGATAATAGCTCTTGGCGTCGATCCGCATAAGATTCAATAACAGGTAATCCTGTTCGTCACCATTTGTAATGATATGGCTGTTGGTGAAAGAACCCATAAAACAATTCAGGATCAAAAATATCCATACCATCATCGATGCCATCGTATGATCACTCCAGCCGATATTCGATTGTAAGATTGCACACGGTACAAAGACAGCCAGTAGAAAATATAATGACTTCCACAGGATATCCTTGAGCCCGGTCCAGATCAGGCATAGAATCCCCAATGCCTTTTTGATATCACTGCGAGCATACCACTCCTCCGAGATCAGCCCCTTCAGCGGCCTGAAATTAATGATCGTATAGATCAGCTGGTTCACCCGCTGGGCAAAAAACAACTGAAACTGACTTATTATCTGATTCATCTGTCTGTATCCTTTCTAACGGCTCAGAAGCTCCATGACATGCTCCTCAAATCCCTGATCATGACAATCCAGATCATCCACTCCGGACAATTTTCCCTGATGCAGCAACACGATCTCATCACACAGATCCTGTGCCAGCTGCAAAATATGAGTGGACAATATAATAATATGATCCTTTTTCATTGCCAGTAAAAGCTCCTTCATCTCATGGGCCGCAACCACATCCAGCGATGTCAGCGGCTCATCCAGTAATATGATCGGCGGCTTGCTGATCAACAGACAAAGCATCTGCATTTTATTTTTCATGCCGTGGGAATATCCCTTGAGCAGCCGGTCCAGATCCGGCAGATCCAGTCCCACCATCTGGGCATACTCCTCCACCGTCAAAGGATTTTCTATTTTGCCTTTGTGGATATCAAGAAAGAATTTAATGAACTCATAGCCGGTGAGAAACTCCGGCAGAACAGGAGTAGAAAACGCATATCCCATCATATCAAAGTCCACAGGTCTGTTTTCTCCGTTCTCCTCCAGAGAAACGGAGCCGCCCTCAAAATCAATCTCGTGACTGATACAGTTAAACAATGTCGTTTTACCGGCTCCGTTCCGTCCCAGAAGTCCGTATATCTTGCCCTTTTCAAAGGTGAAAGATGCTCCCTTAAGAACTTCTTTCTCCTCAAATTTTTTCTCAATTTCATCGACCATCAGCTTCATAAATTCTCTCCTTGTTTTTCATTGCAGATTAAAATACATCTACTCCAGTAGTTCCCAGACCGCCGGAAACAGCTCCACACTCCGTTTCAAAATACCCTTTACATATGCGATAAAGATACCGTAATTGACGATCGGCACCTGACACTGCTGTGCCCGGAAGATCCGATGCTTCATTTCCTTTTCATGAAGAGTGCAGCCTCCACAGTGAATGATCAGTGCATAGGAGGACAGATCCGTCGGAAATCCGGTGCCGCTGCAGGTCTCGATCTGCAATTCTTTCCCTGTATACTCCTTCAGCCAGCGGGGAATTTTTACGGTCCCGATATCGTCACACTGCCGCCGGTGGGTACATCCCTCCGCGATCAATGCCCGGTCTCCATCCTTTAGCCGGTCCACCGCTGTAACTCCCTCTACCAGAGTCCGGAGATTCCCCTTGTGTCTCGCAAATAAGATGGAAAAAGAAGTCAGTGGAATCTGTGCGGGCACAATTTCGGACACCTCTCCAAATGCCTGAGAGTCCGTAATAACCATCTTCACCTTATCTCCAAGCATATCAAGAGTCATTGCCAGAGAAGGCACCTGGGTCACCACCGATACTGCGTGATTGTCCAATATATCGCGGATCACCTGCTGCTGTGGCATGATCAGCCGTCCCTTCGGCGCTGCCGAATCCACCGGCACCACCAGAACCACCACGTCATTCTCCTCCACCAGATCTCCGAG
>JBNMJP010000103.1:0-6765 GCA_050873905.1 Jutongia sp.
GTATCGGGTTCGTGTGGTGATGTCGCTGATCTTTGCAGCGGTGACGGTGATCACAACACTTTATCTTCCAATCCTTACAGGTAATGCCGTGGATCTTATGGTAGAGAAGGGGAAGGTTGATTTTGCCGGCTTAAAGCCGATCGTGAAAACGATGCTGATCGTGCTGTCCATTACAGGTGTGGCACAGTGGATCATGAATATCTGCAATAACTATATTACTTATCATGTGGTTCAGGATATCCGGAAAGATGCCATGGACCGGATTCAGATCGTGCCTCTGAAGTATCTGGATGGCCATGCGGCAGGAGATATTGTAAGCCGTGTGATCGCAGATGTGGACCAGTTTGCCGATGGTCTTCTGATGGGATTTACCCAGGCATTTACCGGTGTGATGACGATCATTGGTACTCTGGTATTTATGCTGCGGATCAATGTATGGATCACGCTGGTGGTAATTCTGGTGACTCCGTTATCCTTTTTTGTGGCAGGATTTATTGCCAAAAAGTCCTACAGCATGTTTCAGATGCAGTCAAAGGAGAGAGGAGCCCAGACGGCTCTGATCGACGAGATGATCGGCAATCAGAGAGTGGTACAGGCATATGGCCACGAGAAACGCTCTTTGGAGCAGTTTGATGAGATCAACGGCAGACTGGAGAAGTATTCTCTGAGAGCTACCTTCTTCTCATCCATTACCAATCCGGCTACACGTTTTGTCAACAATCTGGTGTATGCGGGAGTCGGTATTGTGGGAGCATTTTTTGCCATTCACGGAATGTTGTCCGTGGGTCGTCTCACCAGCTTCTTAAGCTATGCAAATCAGTATACAAAGCCGTTTAATGAGATTTCCGGTGTTATTACAGAGCTGCAGAATGCGATCGCCTGTGCTGCCAGAGTGTTTGAACTGATGGAGGCAGAGCCGCAGGAGCCGGATAAGCCGGATGCGATCGAGCTGACACAGGTGAAGGGTGCGGTTGAACTGAAAAATGTATCCTTCTCTTATGTGCCGGAGCAGAAGCTGATACAGGATTTTAATCTTACCGTAAAGCCGGGACAGCGTGTGGCGATCGTAGGACCAACCGGATGTGGAAAAACCACAGTCATCAATCTGCTGATGCGTTTCTACGATGTAAATAAGGGTGTGATCGCCGTAGATGGCACCGATATCCGCAATATGACAAGAGCCAGCCTGCGAAGCAATATCGGTATGGTGCTTCAGGAGACATGGCTTAAGGATGGAACGATCCGGGATAATATTACCATGGGAAAACCGGATGCAACCGAGGAGGAGATCATTGCGGCAGCAAAGGCAACCCATGCCCACAGCTTTATTAAGCGTCTGCCACAGGGCTACGATACGGTGGTTCGTGAGGACGGGGATAATCTTTCCCAGGGACAGAAGCAGTTATTATGTATTACGAGAGTTATGCTCTGCCAGCCTCCGATGCTGATACTGGACGAGGCAACCTCTTCGATCGATACCCGTACGGAGATCCGGATCCAGAGAGCTTTTGAAAAGCTTATGAAGGGAAGGACAAGTTTTATCGTGGCACATCGTTTGTCTACGATCAAAAATGCCGATATTATTCTGGTGATGAAGGACGGTAATATTATTGAGCAGGGCAGCCATGAAAGCCTGCTTGCACAGAATGGATTCTATGCAAATCTGTACAACAGCCAGTTTGCGCAAGGTGAGGAAGGAATTGTGAATAGAAATGGATAAAAAAGTATTGGTACTGGATTTAGATGGCACATTGACCAATTCAGAAAAGAAGATCACGCCGGAGACAAAGGCAGCACTGATGGAGATGCAGGAGCAGGGACATACCGTGGTTCTTGCATCCGGACGTCCCACAGCAGGGATCACGCCTTTGGCAAAGGAGTTAAAGCTAAAGGAGCATGGAGGATATATTTTGTCCTTTAATGGTGGAAAGATCACGGACTGCAGCAGTGATGAGGTGATCTACCAGAAAACACTGCCGCCGGAGCTTGTGCCGGAACTGTTCTCTCTGGCAAGAAAGCTGGATATTGGTCTGCTGTCCTATGATGAGGACAACAACATCATTACCGGAATGCATTATGATGAGTATATTGATGTGGAGAAGAATATCAATCATCTGCCGGTGAAACAGATGGAAAAGGTCGAGGATTATGTGGATTTCCCATTGAATAAATGTCTGGGAACAGCCGAACCGGAGGTGGCAGCACAAGCTGAGAAGATCTATGCCGAAAAGTTTGGGGACAAGCTCTGCATCAGCCGCAGTGAGCCGTTTTTTGTGGAGATCACTCCCAAAGGCATTGACAAGGCGGCTTCTCTGGAACGCTTCTGTAAAATGACAGGAAATAAGAGGGAAGACATGATCGCCTGTGGCGATGGTTTTAACGATCTGTCTATGATCAAATATGCCGGTCTTGGCGTGGCAATGGAGAATGCTCAGCCCGTGGTGAAGGATGCGGCAGATTATGTGACAGCCTCCAATGATGAGGATGGTGTGGCAAAGGTGATCCACAAATTTATCTTAAAGGATGATGTGTCCGAAAATGCGGACACTATGTAACCCTGAAATATACATGTAAAGTGTCCGAAAAATTGGACAGAGTAGAAATGCAGAAACAGTAATGAAAACAGGAGGTACTCCAAAATGCAGAAACCGGTCAATCAAAATGCTTCCCCAGAGGCAGAGGCTCTTTTAAATTATCTGGAGCAGACGGCAGGACATGGGATAATTACGGGACAGCATACCCAGACAAATCCTATGGAGGAGATTACATATATCCGGGAAATCACTGGAAAGCAGCCAAAGCTTAGAGGTTTTGAACTTTTGGCGTATTCTCCGAATATTAATGAGGCAGATGCTGGGGAGGCATGTCTTACCGAGGTGTACGAAAACAGGGACACGTTAAAAACGGCTATGAAATGGGCAAAGGAATCCGACGGGATCGTAACATTTTCCTTTCACTGGTTTTCTCCTCTGGGAGGCAGGGACAAAAGCTTTTATGCGGAGCATACTGATTTTGATCCGGCAAAGATACTGGTCGAAGGAACGCCGGAGCGGGAGGCGTTTTATCACGATATGAAGGTGATCGCCGGTTATCTTGAGAAATTCAAAGAGGAAAAAATTCCAATTCTCTGGAGACCGTTTCATGAGTCGGACGGAACCTGGTTCTGGTGGGGATCCAAGGGACCGGAGGTTGCCAGAGATCTGTATCTGTTGATGTATGATTATTATGTGAATGAGTGTCATCTGGACAATCTGCTCTGGGTATGGAACTGCAGACTGCCGGAGGGATATCCGGGAGATGCGTTTGTGGATATTGTTTCTGTAGATATTTACCTGCCGGAATATGCGCCCACAGACTATGCGAAGGAATACGAGGAGCTGATCCGGGCGACCAGCGCAAATAAGGTGGCGGCTCTGGCTGAGGTGGGTTATATGCCGGATGTGGATATGCTGGCAGAGTCCCATATACCATGGGCATATTATATGACATGGTCCAAGGAATTTTGTATCGGGGAGCAGTACAACAGCAAGGAAAATCTTCGCCGCATGTATGACAGCACATATGCGGTGACGGAATCCTAGTGCCTGGAATAGTCAGTCAGATCTTCATTTCGCCGGTATTGTCCCGGTGTGACACCATATTCCCGGTGGAAGCAGCGGATATAATGGCTGCAGGAGGCAAAGCCCAGAAAGGAACTGATATCGGTACAGCTAATGGTACTGTTTTTCAACATATAGCAGGAGGTTTCACATTTTTTATGCAGGATATACTGTTGCAGGGTATATCCTGTTTCTTTTTTGAAAAGTTTTGATAAATATTCCGGGTGAAGTCCCAGAGCCGCAGCAACTTCCCGGCTGGAAAGTGGGTGGGACATATGTCTGACAATGTAATCGACGCCATGCTGGACATGATAGGAAAGAGCCTTGCCTTGACGAAGCTCATGCATGGCATTGGTAAAGGCAGTGACAGCCTCTACCTTGATACCGGCGAGCTCCTCCTGAGTGGTGCACTGATCCACCTTGCGGATCAGGAGATCGCTGAGGGTAAAGGACTGCTCCGGTTCCAGTCCCCCTTCAATGCAGAAACGGGTGATCATGGCGATCAGAATGACATGATGATACTTCATATTCTGCAGAGGATTTGCTGATAATGTTCCCATATGTTCCCAGTTCTGACTGGCGATATCTCCCTGCAAAATATCCGGATTGCCGGAGGCAATATCCCGGTAGAAGGCAAATTCCTCCTCCATGGAGATATGAAAATATTCTTCCTCCTGCTGCTTGGCATGGAGATTTTGGAGTTCCTTTTTGACATTCATGGGTATGGTGCCCTCCTTTCAATGAAATTGATTTTATGATGCTGGGGTCAAAAGGGAGTTTGCACCCAACAGAAGCCACGGGTGGCTCCATTACTATCTGCTTTTGACCCTTGCATCATATTATATCGGTATTATGATATATTTATCTGTTTCATAGTATCATATCTAACAAAATAATACTATGATAAAGTTGTAAAAAAGAAAACAGATTACGCTTATATAAATGCAGGAAAAAGAAAGGAAAGGTGATCATGATGAGAAAATGGATCGGATATGAAAAGGGTGTCAATCTTGGCGGCTGGTTATCCCAGTGTGATTACAGCAAGGAAAGGCTGGAGCATTTTATTGAGGAGGAAGATATCAGACGTCTTAGTACCTGGGGGCTGGATCATCTTCGCCTGCCAATGGATTACAATGTCCTGCGGGAGGAAAACGGAGCATTTAAGGAGGATGGTTTTGGTTATGTGAAGAGTGCTGTGGAGTGGTGCCACAAATATGGGCTGAATGTCATTTTGGATCTTCATAAAACCGCAGGTTATTCCTTTGATAAAAATGAGCAGGAGCATGGTTTTTTTGCGGAGGAAAGTTATCAGGAGTATTTCTATACCCTGTGGGAGGAGATTGCCCGGAGATTTGCCGGATATGAAGATCAGGTTGCCTTTGAGCTTCTTAATGAAGTGACGGACGAGAAGACTATGGATGCATGGAAGCAGATTTCAGCAGAATGTATCCGCAGGATCCGTGTTATTGCTCCGAAAACAAAGATTATGATTGGTGGCTACTGGAATAACAGTGTTACTGCAGTAAAGGATCTTCCGATGCCGGCAGATGAGAACATTGTTTATAATTTTCATTGCTATGAGCCTCTGATCTTTACTCATCAGGGAGCGGGCTGGGTTGATACCATGCCTGCGGATTACCGGATGTCCTTTGATAATGACATGTCCGTGTTTATGGACAAGACCAAGGAATATCTTCCAGACAATGTGATCATGCTGGAGCCGGCAAAGGACATTGCCCATGCTCTGGACAGTGAATTCTTTGAAAAGCTGTTTGCAGAGGCTATTACAGTTGCTGAGGAGAGAAATGTACCATTATATTGTGGGGAATATGGAGTGATCAATCTGGCATCTCCGGAAGACACTCTGAAATGGTATCAGAGTATTCATGCTGTTTTTGAAAAGTATGGTATTGGAAGGGCAGCATGGAGTTATAAGGAGATGGATTTTGGTCTTATTGATGAGCATATGGATCCGGTACGGGAGGAAGTGATCCGGGAGCTGTAATGCCACAGTATCTGAAAAAGAAATTGGTATGGGTCTAATATACAATTTTTGATGATATCCACACTTTCTATTTGATATAAATTGTGATACAGTGTTAGGGAATGTGGAGGCAAAACATCATGAAAATAACAGAGAAAGAGATGGATATGTTAAACGGAGGGATTGCAGGAAAATTAATTCTGTTTTCCCTTCCGTTAGCGTTTAGTAGTATTTTACAGCAGCTTTTTAATTCGGCAGATGTTGCCGTAGTGGGACGATTTGCGGGAGACCAGGCATTGGCGGCCGTGGGAAGCTGCGTGGCACTGGTAGGTATCTTTGTTAATCTGATCGTAGGACTTTCGGTGGGACCAAATGCCGTGTTAGCCAGTCTGATCGGTCAGAAGAAACGGGAACGGATTCCGGGTATGCTTCATACGATCTTAACCTTCGGAGTGGCTTTGGGGGTGTTTCTGATGCTTCTTGGTATGCTGACGGCCCAGCTTGTTTTGGAAGCATCCGGCACACCGGAAAGCGTCATGGCAGAAGCCTTATTGTATATCAGGATCTATTTTTTGAGTATTCCCTTTATGCTGATCTACAATTTTGGGTCAGCAGCACTTCGAAGCTTCGGAGACACCAGACGCCCAATGTATTATCTTCTGGCGTCCGGTATTGTGAATGTGATTTTATATCTGGTTCTTGTGATCAGCTTTCGGCTGGGGGTATCCGGCGTGGCGATCGCTACGGTGATCTCCAATATATTGAGTGCATCTCTCGTGATCCATTGTCTTCATCACAGACGGGATGAGTTTCAATTTCGTTTTCATGATATGAGGATCAAATGGACCGATCTGAAAAAGATACTGATCATTGGAATCCCGGCGGGGATTCAGGGAGCGATCTTTTCTATTTCGAATGTGTTTATCCAGAGTGGCATCAATTCCTTCGGGGAGGATGCGATTGCCGGTTCCTCTCTGGCATTAAACTTTGAATACTTTACATATGATATTGCCAATGCATTTGCGCAGGCGGCAGTAACCTTTACCAGTCAGAATTATGGTGCCGGCAATTTTAAACGGTGCCGCAGGATCTTCTGGCTGTGTATGCTGTTTGGAATCGGTTTTACCGAGATATTGAGCGTTGTATTTATTGTGTGGAAGGGATTTTTCGTCAGTATTTATA